>JBFLXF010000524.1:0-2577 GCA_040757515.1 Actinomycetota bacterium | reverse complement strand
GCCGGCGGCGCCGGTCAGGATCCCGAGAAACGACCCGCCGGGTATGGGGAGAGCCAGCGTCAGAACGGACGCCAACGGGATGGCGAGCCCGAGCAGGAGCGCCGTCCGGATGACCCTTCGGCGAGCGACGCGCGACGCGGCGAGGACGGCGGCCACCGAGATCCCGACCGGCACCTGATGGACGAAGACGCCGAGCCCGACCATTCCGGCGGAGATCTCCGAGATCCGTCCGCTCACCCCCAGGACGAAGCCGTCGGCGAGGTTGTGGATCGCGAGCCCGAGCACAAACGGTACCGGGGCGTGTTTGCCGGTGTCCTCCGGCGGGTGGTGCGTGTGGGCGCGGGTGAAGGACTCCGTCAGGAAGAGCAGCGAGAACCCGCCGGCGAACCCCAGAACCGCCCGGTTATCCGCGAGCTTTAGGCCCTCGGGAAAGAGGTCTCCGAACGCCAGGGACAGCAGGATCCCGGCGGCGATCGCGACGAGGTACGACCGTCCCTTCGGGGTCAACTCTCCGCCGAGCAGAGCCAGGAGGCTCGCTCCCGAGAAAGCCGCCGCGGAGAGCGTGGCGACGAGAATCGCGGTCAAAACCCACACCTGCCTGGAACGCGGAAGAGATCCGGACGCGCCCCTCTATCCTACTAGATGCTCCTCCCGCGGAACAGGCGCAGCCCGTTCAGGGTCACGCCGATGGAAGTCCCCATGTCCGCCAGCACCGCGAGCCACAGGGTTACGAGGCCGAACGGAGCGAGCAACACGAAGACGCCCTTGATCAGGATCGAGACGAAGATGTTCTGCTTTATGATCTTCTCCGCCGCCCGCGAGAGACGCACCGCCGCGGCGAGCTTCCTGAGATCGTCCTGCATGAGGGCCACGTCGGCGGTCTCCAGCGCCACGTCCGTTCCCGCCGCGCCCATCGCGAAGCCGACCGATGCAGCAGCGAGGGCCGGCGCGTCGTTTATGCCGTCCCCGACCATCCCGACGTTCCCTTTCTTCGCCACCAGCTCGCGCACGGCCTCGACCTTCTGCTCGGGCAGAAGCTGCGCCTGGTAGCCGATGCCTAAAGCGCCGGCCACCCGCCGGGCGGGGGCTTCGGCGTCTCCGGTGAGCATCACCAGCTCCTCCACACCCGCCGAGCGGAGCGTCTGAAGCGCGGCATGGGTGTCGGGGCGGATCGCGTCGGCGAGCCCGAAGACGGCGATAGGACCTCTTCCGTCGCCGAGGATCACGGGCGTCTCGCCGGCCTCCTCTACCTTTCGGAGCGCGGAGCGGGCGGCGTCCAGAGATATGCCTCTCTCGGCGAAGAGCCGGGGGCTGCCGATCAGGTACCGGCGGCCCTCGACCTCGCCCTCCGCGCCCCGGCCCGCGACGGTGCGGAAGTTCGCGACTTCCGGCAGCTTGCGTTCCCCGGCGGCGGAGAGGATCGCGTGCGCCAGCGGATGTTCCGAGCGGCGCTCCAGCGCCGCCGCGAGCACGACCGCCTCTTCCTCCGTACCGCCGAGCGCCAGCACCCGCTCGACGACGGGCCGGCCCTCGGTGAGGGTGCCGGTCTTGTCGAAGAGCAGAGCTTTGAGACGACCGGTGGCCTCCAGCACCGCCCCGCCCTTGATGAGGATGCCGCGCCTGGAGGCCGCCCCGATCCCCGAGACGACGGTGACCGGCGTCGAGATCACCAGGGAGCACGGGCAGGCGATGATCAGGAGCGCCAAAGCCCGGTAGAACCACGTCCCGAAGTCCGCTCCGAGAAGCGGCGGAACCGTGGCGAGCACGACCGCCACGGCCACCACGAGCGGCGTGTAGACGCGGGAGAAGCGGTCCACGAACTGCTCGGCGGGGGCCTTGCTCCCCTGGGCCTCCTCCACCATGCGCGCGATGCGCTGCAGGGTGGAGTCCTTTGCCCCCTTCGTCGCGCGCACCACGATGCCGCCCGGGCCGTTGAGGCTGCCGGAGAAGACGGTGTCGCCGGCAGACTTCTCTACGGGTACGCTCTCGCCCGTTACCGGGGCCTCGTCCACCGTGGTGTGCCCCTCGACCAGCACGCCGTCGACGGCGTGCCTCTCCCCCGGCCTGATAATGACGAGATCCCCGACGCCGACCTCGTCCGCGGGCACCAGGCTCTCCCCGCCGTCTCTTCTGACGAGCACCTCATCCGGGGCGAGTTGCATCAGCGCCCGCACCGCTCCCCGCGTGCGGTCTATGGCGTAGACCTGCAGGGCGTTGCCGGTGGCGAACAGGACCACCACCAGCGCCGCCTCGCCCCAGGCCCCGATCCCGGCCGCCCCGATGGCCGCCGCGGTCATCAGCACGTTCATGTCCATGTGCCGGCTCCCCAGCGCCGAGAGCGCCGCCCGGAAGATGGGCAGGCCACCGACCACGATCGCCGCGGCGTAGGCCCCGACCCGCGCCACCTCGGGCGCGCCGAGCAGACCCGACGCCAAACCGACGAGGAACAGGAGCGCCGAGGCCGCCGTCAAGAGCGCTCTCGGGGTGCGCCAGAAGGGCGTCCTCTCCGCCTCCTCGGTCCGGCCCACCCCGTAGCCGGCGTCCCGCACGACCTTCTCCAGTTGCTCGACCGTCACG
>JBFLXF010000523.1:0-2578 GCA_040757515.1 Actinomycetota bacterium | reverse complement strand
GGAAGTCGACGGTTATTGCCACTTGGGGAGGTTGAAGGTGGGCCAGCACCAGGCTGTCGAGTAAATTGGCAAGGCTGCCGAGGACAAAGCCAAGTGCCGTTCCGCCGACTCCCACTCCGTCCCTCCGGGTCACGCCTTCGATGGTGATGCGAATAGGGCCGAACTCGCGCCAACGCTCGTCAGGCTCCGGGCGCTCTTCCGGCTCGTGCCTCCGCCCGGCACCGGTTAGCGGCCACGAGATTCATGCTCTCCTGCTCTGCGGAGCCGGGTGGTCGGGAAGCCGGATGACCATCAGGCGAGCGTGGCGGAGTCTTCAGGCCATGCTCGTGGAGGCCATCAGGGTCCCTGCCCGGCCCTCTACTCCACCTCCAGGTAGGTAGAGAGCAGCGCGAAGAGGGCGAAGCCGCCGATGAAGGCCAGGGACGAAAGCGGGGACTCGGGGACCTCCTCGACCGCCTCAGGCACCAGTTCCTCGACCACCAGCGTACTGAGAACCCCGGCGGTGAAGGTGAGCAAGAGGAGCTTGTTGAGCTCGGACGCGTCGCGCATCAGCCAGTAGCCGAGCGTGGCGCCCAGGAAGATGGGCGCCGCGAAGGCCGCCGAGAGGAGCAGGCGCCGGCTGCGCGGGACGCCCCTTCTCCTGAAGTTGGCGACGGTGGCGAAGCCTTCCGGGATGTCCGAGGGCACCTGTCCCAAAGCCAGGAGCAGGCCGAGGCCCACGGCCACCGTCGAGCCGGTGCCGACCATGATCCCGTCGGAGAAGAGGTCAACCGAGACGCCGAAGAAGATCACCCACGGCCCAGCTCCGCCCTCGCCGCCGTAGCGGTCGTTGAGGCGCTGTATGGCCCAGTCCACGGCCACGTAGAAGACGCCGCCCAGGACGAAGGCCAGAACGATGGCCCAGGCCGGGTCGGCCTCCAGCGCCCGGGGCATGAGCTCCACGGCCACCACGGCGACCACCACGCCGGCGGCCGAGTAGAGGGCGAGGTTGAGCATCAGGCGCGAGACGGGCACGAACTCGGCGAGCGCCCCGCCCGCGAAGTTGCCGAGTGCGGGCAACGCGGCGAACGCGAGTACGACCAGGTACTCGTTCAAGGGGCTGCTCCCTCGGGCGGCCGCGCTCCGAACGGGGCGCCAACGGCGTCAGGCACGCCCCTCCAACTCGCGCATGTACTGCACTTGGTTGCGTTGCGCGTAGCGGATCTGGTCGGCGAACAGGATCAGGCGGGGGTCCCTGGCCCGCCTTATCAGGTCGTCGGACATGGTTATCGCGCCTTCGTGGTGGGAGATCATGACGGGGTAGAAGCTCCGCTCGAAGGCGGCCCCGCTCATCGTCTCCAGCTCGTCCACCCGCCCGGTCGGCGGCATGCCGGGCATGCGCTCGTGCTCCTCTTCGGTCGGCTCGGGCATCTCGCCGCCGTACCAGTTGCGCCACCAGCGGCGCATCGCGTCGAGTTCCCCCACGTGCTCGGCGTACATCAGGGTCCCCAGCACCCGCGCCTCCTTTTGTGGGGCTTTGTCCCGCAGCAGGCGGGAGAGGCGGACCCCCAGCTCGTGGTGGGCCGTCATCTGCCGCAGGAAGCTCCTGCCGACCTCGATCTCCTGCTCCCGGTCGAAGGGCCAGCGGGGCTCATGCCCCTTGCGGGCGAGGACCTCGAGCAATGCGAGGGCCGCGATCGAGCCTCCCATCGCCAGGAGGGTCAGGCGCGCCAGCCGATCCTCGTCCGGGGTCGTCTCTTCCCCTGCGATGCGCCGCCGTATCCGCAGAAAGAGCGGGTAAGCGACGCTCGACGCCAGGTGAACGGTCAAGCCCGTCCAGTAGGGGACCTGCATTTTGAGCAGCCGCTGGAGGATCGGGATGGCGACGAAGAACTCGAACGCGGAGGACGCCACCGCCCACGGGATGGCCCCGGCGAGCAGGGCTTTCCTCTGCTTCTCCTGGCCGAGGTGCCCGATGCCGAGTCCGAAGTACGCCGCCGCCCACGCAAGGTCCACGCTCTGGTGGGTGAGGATGCCCGGGAGGACCTGGGGCCAGCCGGGCTCGGAGACGATCGCCCGGTCGCGCAGGTTGATGCTCGCTATCTCCATCCAGTCGAGCGGCACGTCGCGCCCGATCCTGGGTCCTCCCAGGGAGATAAGGACCGTCGAGAACGTGCCGCTGGCCAGTCCCGTAAGGGCGCCCGCGCGCCACCTGCCGTCCGGATCATGTTTATCGAAGAAGTCGCTCAAAGAGCCCACGCGAATTCTTCTCCTTTCCCGTCGTAGAGTGGGGCGCGTCACGCCAGAGCAGCCACACGACCAGGAAAACACCAACCGTTATCGCCGCGTCGGGCAGGTTGAAGGTAGGCCAGCGCCAGCTCCCCAGGCCGACGTCCAGGTAGTCGGTGACGCGCCCGTCGCCGAGGCGGTCGAGCAGGTTGGCGAGGCCGCCGCCGAGGATCAGGCCGAGCGAGACACCGCCCGCGCGGCTGTCCCGCAGGGATCGAGCCAGGTAAAGCGCGAAGACGACGAGCGCGAGCGCGGAGAGCCAGGGCACGAGCGGGGAGCCACCGAGCAGGCCGAAGGCCACGCCCGGGTT
>JBFLXF010000522.1:0-2580 GCA_040757515.1 Actinomycetota bacterium | reverse complement strand
AGCTCTTTGGGGCGTTTCAGAGGCTGCACGCGGCTGAGGAGTTTGAGGGGACGGGGATAGGGCTTGCGACGGTGCAGAGGATAGTGCACCGCCACGGGGGGCGCGTGTGGGCCGAGGGGGAGCCGGGTAAGGGAGCCACCTTCTACTTTACGCTGGGCAGCCTCAACGAGCAGGCGCTCGAGGCGCTGTCCAGGAAGGCGGAGCTGGCATGAAGGGAGAGC
Source organism: Actinomycetota bacterium (assembly GCA_040757515.1). Classification (GTDB taxonomy): domain Bacteria; phylum Actinomycetota; class Rubrobacteria; order Rubrobacterales; family Rubrobacteraceae; genus JBFLXF01. The sequence continues at coordinate 2,359 of JBFLXF010000522.1, read as the reverse complement.
AGGGCAGGCTGCTTCGGATCCTCCTGGTAGAGGACTCCGAGAACGACGCGCTGCTTCTTCTGAGAGAGCTCAGGCGCGGAGGCTACGAGCCGGTGTGGGAGCGAGTCGATGCCCCGGAGGAGATGAGGCGGGCTTTGCGGGAGGCTGATGAGCGCGGGGAGCCGTGGGAGATAGTGATCTCAGACTACTACATGCCTCGCTTCGAGGCGCCCGAAGCCATCGCGCTCCTGCGGAGCCTGGGATACGATACCCCGGTTATCGTGGTCTCCGGCAAGGTCGGAGAGGAGGCGGCGGTTGAGGCGATGCGGGCCGGGGCCCAGGACTACATCACCAAGGGCAACATGACCCGCCTGAACGCGGCGGTCGCTCGCGAGCTCGCGGAGGCGGAGATCAGGCGCCAGGGGCGGCGCGCGGAGGAGGCACTCGGCCGGAGCGAGGAGCGGTTCCGGCGCCTGGTGGAGCAGGCCGCCGACGCCGTGCTAGTGCACGACCTTGAGGGTAACTTCGTGGATGTTAACCGGCGGGCGTGCGAATCGCTGGGCTACTCGCGTGAGGAACTGCTCGGCATGAACGTGGCGGACGTAGAGACGAGCTTCGGCGCCGGGGAGCTGCGGGCGTTCCGGGAGAGGATCGTCCGGGGCGAGGTTCTCACCATCGAGGGCAGACACCGCCGCAAGGATGGGAGCACCTTCCCGGTGGAGGTGCGGGTTGGGCCGTTCCAGGCCGGAGAGGAGCCGCTCCTGCTCGCGCTCGCGCGCGACATCACCGAGCGCAAGGAGGCCGAGAAGAGGCTCAGGGAGGCCGAGCTCCGTTTCCGGACGCTCGTCGAGCAGATCCCGGCGGTTACCTACATCCAGGAGACGACCGGGACAAAGCCCTTGAGCTATGTGAGTCCGCAGTACGAGGCGATGCTCGGCTACTCGCCCGAGACCGAGGTGCTCGATGACCGGCAGCTCATGAGGACCGTGCATCCCGAAGATCGGGAGCGGTTGCTGTTGGAAGACAGGCGCACCGACGAAACCGGCGAGCCCTTCCGGGCAGAGTACCGCAGGATCGCCAGAGACGGGCGTATCGTGTGGGTGCGCGATGAGGCGGTGCTCATACGCGACGAGGAGGGTAACCCCCTCTACTGGCAGGGTGTCTTCTTCGACATAACCGAGCAAAAGGAGACCGAGCAGGCGCTCAAAGATAGCGAGGAGCGGTTCCGCTTTTTGGCTGAGGAGGTCATAGAGGGCATCGTTCTCATAGAGGACGGCAGGATCATAGACGCGAACCCGAGCTACGCGCAGATGTACGGTTACGGGCTGGGAGAGCTGATCGGAATGGACGTTCTAAATCTCTCCCCCCCGTACCTGCGCAGGCAGGTCGCCCGCCGCATCGCCGAAGACAATACCGAGCCCTACGAGGCCGAGGGGCTGAGGAAGGACGGCACCGTCTTCCCCATAGAGGTCAGGCCGCGCCTCATCCCGTACCACGGGCGGCGCCTGCGCGTCACGTCGGGGCTCGACCTAACCGAGCGCAGGCGGGCGGAGGAGGAGATCCGGATCTCCGAGGCCCGCTTCCGCACGATAGTGGACCAGTCTCCCCTCAGCATCCAGATCCTCTCCCCCGATGGGCGCACGCTGCGGGTTAACCAGGCCTGGGAGAGACTGTGGGGGACGACCGCCGAGGCGCTCGGGGACTACAACCTCCTGCAAGATCGCCAGCTCGTGGAGAAGGGCCTCATGCCCTATATCCTGCGGGGCTTCGCGGGGGAGGTCGTCGAGATCCCCGCCATCGCCTACGATCCGGAGGAGAGCATCCCCGGTCTCTCGAGGCATAGGGAGACCAGGTGGGTGAGGGCTTTCATCTACCCGATAAAAGACAAGGCTGGCGGGATCCGCGAAGTGATCCTGGTCCACGAGGACATCACGGAACGCAAGCGCGCCGAGGAGGAGCTTAAAGAGAGCGAGGAGCTCTACCGCACGGTCGTCGAGCAGGCGGCGGAGAACATCTTCATCGTCGACGCACAGACGAAACGCATCCTGGAGGCCAACGACGCGCTTGCCCGCTCGCTCGGCTATTCCCCGGAGGAGCTGAAGGAGATGACCCTCTACGAGCTGGTCGCCCACGACCGCGAGAGCGTGGACGTCAACGTCGCGCGGCTCATGCGCGAGCGGCGCATCTCCATAGGAGAACGGCGTTACAGGCGGCGCGACGGCTCGCTGGCTGAGGTCGAGGTCAACGCCAGCCTCATCTCCCACGGTGGCAGCCCGGCGCTGTGCGTGGTCGCTCACGACGTCACCGAACGCAACCGGGCCGAACGTGCGATGCGGGAGGTCAAAGAGGCCGAGCGCGCCCGCATAGCCCGCGAGCTGCA
>JBFLXF010000521.1:0-2582 GCA_040757515.1 Actinomycetota bacterium | reverse complement strand
AGTTGCGAGAGGAGGTCGCGGCGGGGGTCATCACGCCCGGGGAGTACGAGCTCCTGCCGACCTACTTCCGCAGAAGCGGCTACTACCTGAAGCTGATCCTGACGGGAAGGATCGGCGCCTGGAGTCAGGAGCGCAAGCTGCACTCGACCGCTGTGGACCTCGCTCTGAGCAAACGCCTCGCCCGCCGCAGCGCCTCGATCTCGCGCGAGGATCGGGTCCGGGCACTCAGACGGCGCCTGCTGGACCTGAGGGGCGAGGTCGCCCTGCAAGCGGCCTCCTCCTGAGCGAGCGGGTGGAGGCGACGGGCGTCATCCTCGCGGGCGGCAAGAGCCGCAGAATGGGCCGCGACAAACTCGGCATCCCCCTGTGCGGGACACCTCTTATCCTCCGCGTCCACCGCGCCCTCGCGCCGCACTGCGCCGAAGTCGTCGTCGCCGGAAGCGGCGGCGAGAACTGTCTGCCGCCCGGCGTGCGCCGCGTCCTGGACGAACGCCCCGGTTTCCAGGGGCCACTCGCGGGTCTCGAAGCCGCCCTCTATTCCGCCCGCCATCCCCGCGTCTTCGTCGCTGCGGGGGATATGCCCTTTCTCCCGGAGTCGCTGGTTGGCCATCTGCTCGGTGCTCTCGAAGGCGGCTATCTCGCCGCCGTCCCGCGCTACGGCGGGCGGCTGCATCCTTTATGCGCCGCCTACGACCGCGCTACCCTGCCGCGCGTGACCACGGCCCTCGACGCAGGCGTCCGCGCGATGTACTCGTTTCTCGCTTCCCTGGAGCGTGTCCGGTACGTGGAGAGAGAGCTGGAGCGGTTCGGCGCCCCGGCGGTCTTTCTCAGGAGCCTGAACACTCCGGAGGATCTCTGCTGGGCGGAGCTCGTGTGCCGGGAAGAGGGATGAGGTTGCCGTTCGCCGGGATCGGGCGCAACCTCCGGGAGCTGGCGCGGGCCTACGCGGGGAAGGCGTCACCGCCCGCGTCATCAGAAGAGGACGTGCCGGTCGCCGCGATCCTGGGGGCTCAGGTGCTGCCCGGCGGACGGGCGAGCAAGACGCTCCGGGCGCGCGTCCGGCACGCAGCCCGCCTGTACGCGGAGGGACGCGTCTCTCTGCTCGTGCCGACGGGCGGGCTTGGGGAGTACCCTCCGAGCGAGGCGGAGATCATGGCCCGCATCCTGCGCGAGGAGGGAGTGCCAGGAGAGGCGGTGCTGCAGGAGGACAAGGCGCTCAACACATGGGACTCGGCGCGGTACGTGACGCGCATGATGCGGGAACGAGGGGTGAGGGAGGTGCTCGTGGTGACGGACCCGCTCCACTGCGTGCGAACCGTGGCGGCTTTCGAGGCTGCGGGTCTCAAGGCGCGGGCGCAGCCGGTGTATAGTAGCCCGATGTGGCGCAATCCCTGGATGCGCCTGGGACAGTTCGTCAGAGAGAGCGGGGCCATAGTCTGGTACGGGATAAGGCACGGAATCGGCTCGCCCTACCGGCGGTAGGGCTGGGGGTGCTGGCGGTTTCGTCCGCCGCGATCCTCATCCGCCTCGCCGACGCGCCCGCCATAGCCGTCTCCTTCTGGCGCTGCGCGCTCGGGGCGCTGGTGCTTCTCCCGTTCGCGCTCGCGCGGCGGGAGAGTCTGCCGAGGGGCCGGGCGCTCTACACCGGGATCATCTCTGGGATGGCGTTGGGCGCGCACTTCGGGTTCTGGATCTCCTCGCTCGACTACACGAGCGTAGCCGCGAGCGTCGTCCTGGTCTCCACCCAGCCGGTCTTCGTAGCTATCCTGGCCTACGTCCTCTTCGGGGAGCGTACCTCTCCGGTCTCGTTTGCGGGCATCCTGGTCGCCGTCGCGGGTACCTCCGTGATAGCCGCCGACGACTCGGTCGGCTCGGCGGCGCTGCTCGGAAACCTGCTGGCCCTGACGGGCGCGGTGACGGTCGCCGTCTACGTGCTAATCGGCCGCTCCGCGCGCACGTCCGGCAGGGTCGGCGCGCTGCCCTACTCCATCGTCGTTTATTCCTCGGCGGCGGCGACGTTGCTCGCGGCGGGGCTCGTCTCCGGCGTGCAGATGTGGGGCTACGGCGCACAGACGTGGTTCTGGTTGTGGGCGATCACGCTCGGTCCCCAGCTCCTGGGCCACACCGTCTTCAACTGGGCCTTGGGCTACGTGGACGCGTCGGTCGTCTCCGGCACCATCCTGGCTGAGCCGGTCGTCTCCGCGCTGCTGGCGTGGCTGATCCTCTCCGAGAGGCCGGGCCTCCTCACGATAGGGGGCGGCGCGGTTGTCCTCGCAGGTCTCTTTCTCTTGCTGCGCGGCTACCGTCCGTCCGCCGAACCCGTGGCCTAAGACCGCGCCCTTCACAGAACGGTCCCGGCCCGATGTTGTATTCTTGGCGCGCAGAGAGAGGCGGACGCGGAGAGTAATTTGTCACCGCTCAGGGCAGGAGTCTTCTACGGTATGATCGGGGCGCTCGTCGCCCTCGCCGACGGCTTCTACTTCCTCTTTCTGGACCCCACTGAGGTGCCGGACTGGGTTACGGCGGCGTTGGCGGATTTCCACACACCTCTTGCTCTCGCGGCCTACCTCTTCCTCGCGCTG
>JBFLXF010000520.1:0-2584 GCA_040757515.1 Actinomycetota bacterium | reverse complement strand
AGTGCGGCCGTCAGCAAGCCCGTGGCGAACTACTTCGCCAGAATGATCCCCGAACGCCGGGGCATCAGGGACGATCTCACCGAGGCGGCCGTTCAGGGTCTCGTGCGCCTGATCGCCGTCTTTATCGCCTCTGTGGTCGTAAGGAAGCTCGCCGGAGGACGCTAGCCGATACTTCGAGCCCCTGCCCTCGCGGGCAAGAGTAATCGTTTGCGACGGCGAAAATGGACCGAAGGGTGCAAGACGCGCGCCGGTGCGGGTGAGATAATGAGTCTCCAGGCGGCGTCGGGCACGCGACGCTCCGGGGTGATGGTAACGAACCACGCCGTAACGGGGAGTGGAGATGATCAAGGCCCTGTACCAGCCCTTCTGGTTGTTGTCGGACGATGTGGGAGAAGGCATAAACCCGCTGGTCCTGCGCCGCGAGGCGGGACCGACGCTGCCAGTCTTCAGCTTCGAGGAAGAGGCGATCCTCTACCGTCTGTTCAGGGCCTCTCTGAGCGGGTTGCGGACCGTGCCGGTCCCGCCCGGAGAACTCGCCTCGTTCTTTCTGAGCGGACCTTGTTCGCGCGTTGAGCACGTCGCCCTCGACCCGCTGCCGGAGGCCGACGGCGAGGCGGCGGTCGCGTTGGTCACCCTCTCGCGCGAGGCGTTTCTGGAGATGCTTGCGAGGAGGTTCGCGCGGCCGGGCTGTCACGGAAGGGACCGGCCCGGCGAATACCCGCGCGGCGTTCTGTAGCGCCTGACGCGCCGGCTTCTGTTTTCGTCCCGGAATGTGCGGGTAAGGAGCCAACGTGATACGCGAAGTGGTAGCCGGCCGCTATGAGGTCGTTCGCAGGTTGGGCTCGGGCGGGATGGGAAGCGTCCATCTGGCCCGCGACCGCTCCCTTGGGCGCGACGTGGCTCTGAAGGTTCTCTACGAGGGGCACGCAGGCAGCCGGGAGTTCGTCGAACGCTTCCGGCGCGAGGCGAGGAGTGCGGCCTCTCTCTCGCACCCCAACATCGTCGCCGTCTTCGACGCCGGCGAGGATGGTTCGGGCGCGCCGTACATGGCGATGGAGTACGTCCCGGGCGGGACGCTGAAGGAGAGGATAGCCGGGCGCGGCGCTCTCACGGCGCATGAGGCGGCGGGCATGGCCTTGCAGACGGCCCGCGCCCTGGAGGAGGCGCATGCTCGCAGGATAGTCCACCGCGACATCAAGCCCGAGAATATTCTCCTTACCGGAGACGGAGGGGTAAAGGTTGCGGATTTCGGCATAGCCCGGGCCGCCGAGGTGACGGCGATGACGCAGACCAGCCAGATCCTGGGCACCGCCGGCTATCTCTCCCCGGAGCAGGCTCGCGGGGAGCCGGTCGGTCCGGCGAGCGATCTCTACTCTTTGGGCGTCGTTCTCTACGAGATGCTCTGTGGAGATGTGCCTTTCCGCTCCGAGAGCCCCATCGCCACCGCCATGCAGCATCTCACCCGAAAGCCGGCGCCGCTTCGCTCCCTCGATCCCGGTATCCCCGAGGCACTCGATGCCATAACGATGCGTCTTCTTGCCAAGAACCCGCAGGACCGCTACCCGGATGCCGCCTCGCTGCGCGAGGACCTGGAGCGCTTCCTCGATGGGCGTCCCCTGATCGCCTCGGAGGCGACGGCGAGCCTGTCTGCCGCGCCGCGCTCCCTGCGCAAGAGACGCCGCCTGGCTCTCCTATCGGTTGTGCCCCTGATGGCTCTCGCCGCGCCCGTGGCCGCCGAACTTGGGGGCGCCGGGCCGCTCGGTGACGTGTTCGACGGGCCGCCCGACCCGCCGGTAGCCCGCGTGACGCCTCCGGCGTTAATCTCCGGCGAGTCCCCGCAGGCTCCAAAGGTTGCCGAACAGGCCGCATCCGTCCCGGAGGTGGCCGTGGTGCCGAATCTGACGGGGATGACGGTAGCCGAAGCTGAGGCCACCCTCTCTGCCGAGGGACTTCTGCTGGGAGAGGTAGAATACGCACACAGCGCGAGCGTCCCTGAGGGCGCCGTGATCTCCCAGGACGCCCCGCCCGGGTATGAAGCCCGGCCCGGGGCGACGGTCAACCTGATCGCCAGCGCCGGGCCACCCCCCGTCTCGCAGCGGGAAGCTGCCTCGCCGGAGCCGGAAGGGGCGCCGCGGCCGTCCTCTGAGCCGACGAGAGCCGAGCCTGAGGTCTCCGGCGACCGGTTGCGGGACGGGAGTCCCGGAGCTCCGGAGCCCGTCAGAGTGGAGATACCGGAGATCGAAGTGCCGGACGTAGAGGCTTCGGAAGCCTTTGTATCCCGGCCGCGGGTGGTTGACGGTCAAGGCTCCAAGGATGTTGCGGCGCGCCCCGGGCAACCCGCCGGAGAGCCGCAGAAGAGGGGGGACCAGCGCTAGGCTGGGACGTCCGCCGCCTCGCGTTCGGGTATAGTCTCCCTGTCGGCGTCGGCGACGGGGAGGGAGTGGTGAGCAGGGAGAGAGAGCGCCGGGAACTTGAGAGGCGGTTGCTGGAGGGAGTGGCGGATTACCGGCGTCTGCTCTACAGAGACTTTGTGGCCTCGCGCGAGGAGGTGTTGGGACGCTACCGGTATGCCGAGGTGGCGCAG
>JBFLXF010000519.1:0-2584 GCA_040757515.1 Actinomycetota bacterium | reverse complement strand
AAGGACGCCCTGATCTGGGTGTTGCTGGTGATGGGCGCCGCGGTGATGCTCTTCCCGATCTACTGGATGTTCGCCACCGCGGTACGTCCGGCGGACCGGATCTTCGACGGGGAGTTCGACCTGATCCCTGAGACCTTCGTGTGGAGCAACTTCGCCGACGCGTGGAACAAGCTGCCGTGGGAGCTCTACTATCTCAACTCCATCGCCATCGCGCTGATCGCCGTCGTCGTAACGGTGTTCATAAACCTGCTCGCCGGCTACACCTTCGCCAAGTACCGCTTCTGGGGACGCGACGTGCTCTTCCTGCTCCTTCTGAGCACGCTCATGATCCCCATTCAGATCATCATGGTCCCCGAGTTCTTTATCGTGGCGCAGCTCGGGTGGGTGAACACCTGGTGGGGCGTCCTCGTCCCCAGGGCGGCGGAGGCGTTCGGCATCTTCATGGTCCGCCAGTTCATGCTGAGCATCCCGGACGAGCTCATCGAGGCGGCGAGGCTCGACGGGGCGGGAGAGTTCAAGATCTTCCTCAAGGTCATCCTGCCGCTCTCCTGGCCTGTGGTCGCCGTGCTGACCATCTTTACCTTCATGTGGCGCTGGAACGACTTCGCCTGGCCCCTCATAGTCCTGCACGAGCAGTCCTCGTACACGGTCCCCCTCGGGCTGAACCAGATGAAGGGCCTGTACTTCACCGACTGGACCGGGATAATGGGCATGTCGCTGATCTCGATCCTGCCGATGCTCGTCATCTTCGTCTTCTTCCAGCGCTACTTCGTCCAGGGCATCGCCAGCACCGGCATGAAGTGAGGCACGACCGAGAGACCCGAAGGAGGTCCATGACGACCAAGATAGCATTCATCGGTGCCGGGAGCGTGGTCTTTACCCGGAACCTGCTCGCCGACATCTTCGACTTCCCCGAGCTTCGAGGCTCGACGATAGCCCTCCACGACATAGACCCCGAGCGCCTCCAGACCGCCGGGATGATGGCCCGCTGGACCTCCAAGCAGTTCGGCGGCGAGGCCAGAGTGGAGGAGCACCCGGACCGCCGGGGCGCACTCGAGGGGGCGGACTTCGTCATAAACATGGTCCAGATCGGGATGCACGAGGCCACCCTCGTAGACTTCGAGATCCCCAAGAGGTACGGTCTCAAGCAGACGATCGCCGACTCGATGGGCGTCGGAGGTATCTTCCGGGGTCTTCGGACCATACCGTTCGTCCTGGATCTCGCGGAGGACATGAAGCGGCGCTGCCCGGAGGCCTTGCTCCTCAACTACACGAACCCGATGGGCATTCTCATGGAGGCTCTCTACACCGCGCACCCCGGCGTAAAGGCAGTCGGGCTCTGCCACAGCGTGCCGTACACGGCGATGGAGATAGCCGCCTACATCGGGGTGGACCACCGCGATCTCCTCTACGAGTGCGCCGGGATAAACCACATTGCCTGGATGACCCGCCTTGAGGTGGACGGCGAGGACGCCTACCCGCGTCTCTTCGCGGCCATGGAGGACCCGGAGATCTGCGCTAGAGACAGGGTCCGCTTCGAGCTGATGCGCCACTTCGGCTACTTCGTGACCGAGTCCAGCGAGCACAACGCCGAGTACACGCCCTACTTCCTGCGCGACGACCGGCTCATCGAGGAGTTCGACGTGCCGGTGGACGAGTACGTCCGGCGCAGCGAGAATAATCTGAGAGAGTACGCGGAGACTCGCAGGAAGCTGCTGGCCGGTGAGGATTTCGACCTCGAGCGAAGTGTCGAGTACGGTTCGCTCATCATCCACTCGATGCTCACCGGCGAGGCCAGAAAGGTCTACGGCAACGTGAAGAACGCCGGCCTCATCACCAACCTCCCGGAAGGGGCGTGCGTGGAAGTCCCGATCCTGGTGGACGACACTGGCCTCAGGCCGTGCCGCGTGGGCGCCCTGCCGCCGCAGCTTGCCGCCGCCTGCTACCCGCACACGGCGGTGCAGAACCTCACGGTACGGGCGGCGCTCGAAGGCAGACGCGAGCACGTCTACCACGCCGCCATGCTCGACCGGCACGCGCCGAGCGTGCTGTCTCTCGGCGAGATCCGGGCCATGGTGGACGACCTCATAGCGGCCCACGGCGACGCCTTGCCCGAAGGCGTACGCGGTGCGGGAGCAGGCGGTTAGGCTATGACCCTTCTGCCGAAGCTTCCACGTTTGGCCTACGGAGGCGACTACAACCCCGAACAGTGGCCTGAGGAGGTCTGGCTTGAGGATATGCGCCTGATGCGCGAGGCAGGTGTCAACCTGGTTTCCTTGGGGATATTCTCCTGGGCGAGGCTGGAGCCGCGTCCCGGCGAGTACGACTTCTCTTGGTTCGATCGCGTGATGGACCTCCTCCACGAGAACGGCGTGATGGTGGATCTCGCCACGGCCACCGCCTCTCCGCCGCCCTGGCTGGCGAGGCTTCACCCCGAGAGCCTCCCCGTCACCAGGGAAGGCGTCAGGTTACACCCAGGGGCCCGCCAGCACTACTGCCCGAGCAGCAGAGCGTACCGTGAGTACTCATCCCGGCTCGTCCGCCGCATCTCCGAGCGCTACAAGGACCATCCGGCGCTCGCCAT
>JBFLXF010000518.1:0-2596 GCA_040757515.1 Actinomycetota bacterium | reverse complement strand
TCGGCGAGGGTCGTGAAGCGCTCCCTGTAGAAGCCCTCCCAGCCCGAGTTCGTCGTCTTCAGGACGTAGACGTCGCCGATACCTGCCTCGACCCTGCGGTCTCCGCCCTCGTCGCCGGAGACGACGGCCCGTCTCTCGCCGCGCCTGCGGATGAAGGAGTGCTCGTGGGGCTTGCCGTCGACCTCGATGCGGTCCCAGAGAAACTGCGTGATCTCCACCCGGCAGCTCGTAACGGTCGGGCCTGCTTCGAGAAAGTGATCCACGAGCGCGAGCCCGTACTCCTCGATGCTGCCGACGAGGCGGTCCTTCGCCAGTGCGTAGCACGTGTTGCGCATGGTGTCGGTAGCCAGGAGCTTCGAGTTGTCGCCCCTGACGTGAGCGGCCTCGAAGTCACCCTCCAGCGAAACACGGATATCCAGGTCCCATATCTCGTGCCGGTCTGCATCCCGCTTCACCTTGAAGACCCAGACCTCGGACTTACCGTAGTTGTTCTGTCCGAGGACTATCTGCCTCTCTGCTGTCTCGGTCATCTCTCTCCTCTCTACGGGCTTCTGTCGTCTGCTGCTATCGCGTCCCGCCTTCGTCCACCAGGTCGTGGAGACGCATCCGGGCGATCTTGTCTATCTCCCCGAGAGCGATCTCTATCTCCTCTTCCCGCGTATGCCCCAGGCGGGCCCTTGCCTGTTCGATGATCGAGTCCTTGGTGTGTTCCCTGACGGCGACGATCATGGGGATGCCGAACCTCTCGCGATACTCGCGGTTTATGCGGGTGAAGGTCTCGTACTCCTGGGGGGAGAGCCGGTCGAGGCCCGCCGAGGACTGCTCGCGGGCTGACTCGGGCGTCAGGTCGCCGGCCATCGCGGCCTTGCCCGCCAGGTCCGGGTGGGCCTTGATGAGCGCGAGCCGGCGCTCGGGGGGAGCCTCCCGTACGGCCCGCGCGAACGCTTCGTGCATCTCGGCGAAGCTGGCGAACGGCCGCTCTGCGGAGGCCGCCTCGGCCACCCACGGCGAGTGCTCGTAGAGCGAGCCGAAGCGCCTCACGAACTCCTCCCGGTCCAGGGCGTTCGCCTCTTCCAGCGTGATCTTCAACCCCCGCTCCTCATCTAGCCCGGGTTGCGCCGGGTCTCAGCTCCTGGCCCCGATAAGGGACTCCTCGACCATGTCCTGCAGGCGGTAGTTCGCTATCTTCACAGCCTCGACGATGGAGATCGTAAGCTCCTGCTCCCTTGTGTGCTTCAGCCGGGACTCGGCGTCGTCCAGGAGAGTCTGCGGGGTATGGTCCCTGATGGCGGTCACCAGCGGGAAGCCGAATTTCTCCTCGTAGGCGGCGGTCATCCGCTGGAACTCCTCGTCTTCCTCCGGCGATAGGTCGGTGAGCCCGATCGCCCTACGCTCCCTGACGGAGAACTGGGGGAGGTTGCCCTCCTCGAGCGCCCTCCTGCCGAGGGGCGGGTAAGAGCGCAGCAGCTCGACCTTGCGCTCCTCCGGGGCGGCGTAGACCGCCATCTGGAAAGAGTGGCGCATGTCCTGGATGTTGGAGAAGGGATGCCCTTCGTCGTAGGCCTCTTCGGCGACCCAACGTGCGCCCTGGAAGAGCGGGGCGAACCTCTCGACAAACTCCTCGCGGCCCAGGCGGTTCGCGTCCATGACGGTCAGCTTCTCCTCCACGACGCCCGTCTGCTCGACCAGATCGTAGACCTCCGGACGGCGCCCAACGAGGTTGAAGACGATGTTCAGCAGGATGGCCGCGACGCTCGCCGCGGTGATGCCGCTCTCGAAGATGATCCTTACGGCCTCCGGGAAGCCGTCGTAGAACTCCGGCAACGTCGCCGGAATCACGCCGACGGCGACGGAAACGGCGACGATGATCAAATTCCGGTTGTCCGTGAGGTCCACCCGCGAGAGGGTTTGGATGCCGGCCGCCGCCACCGTCCCGAAGAGCACGAGCCCCGCGCCGCCGAGAACGGGCAGCGGGATGGAGGCGACCACCGCGGCCAGCTTGGGGAAGAGCCCGAGCAACACCAGGATCGCACCCGCCACAGCGACCACGAAGCGGCTCTTTACGTTGGTGAACCGCACGAGCCCAACGTTCTGGGCGAAGGCGGTGAGGGGGAAGGTGTTGAAGACGGCTCCCAGAGCCGACGAGAGACCGTCGGCCCGCAACCCCCGCGCCACATCCTCCGAGCCGACACGCTTCTCCGTGATCTCGCCGATCGCCAGGATGTCCGCGGTCGTCTCCACCATGACGATGAGCATGACGAGCGTCATGGAGATGATGGGGACGATGTGGAACGACGGCAGCCCGAACTGGAAGGGCACCGTCACCCCGACCCACGCGGCGTCGCCCACCTGCGCGAAGTCCGCAATCCCGAGGATGGCCGCGATGATGGTCCCGACGATGAGCCCCATGAGAATGGCGACCCGGGCTAGAAACCCGCCGAAGAGTCCGCCGAAGAAGCGAGTGATGACGAGGATTATCACGAGCGTCAGGAACGCGAGGCCGATGTTGGCCGGGCTGCCGAAGTCCGGGGCGTCGGGAGAGCCGCCTGCGGACCACCGGATCGCCACCGGCATCAGAGAGACGCCGATGATGGTG
>JBFLXF010000517.1:0-2602 GCA_040757515.1 Actinomycetota bacterium | reverse complement strand
AGCAGCCAGGACCACAAAGAAGATAATGGTCGCGACGAGGATGATCGCGGCTCCTGAGGCCAGATCCAGATAGTACGAGAGGTATATGCCCAGCAGAGCCGAGAGCGCGCCGAAGCCTACGCTGGCCAGGATCAGGTGGTGAAACCTCCTGACCAAAAGATGCGCGGTCGCTGCGGGCGTGACGAGCAGAGCGACGACCAGCACGATCCCCACCGCCTGTATCGCCGTAACTATGGTGATCCCGAGCAGGGCGAGCAGCAGGTATTCAAGCCTCCGCGTGGGAAGCCCGGAGGCTGCGGCCACGGTCGGATCGAAGGCCGCAAACAGTAGTTGCCGGTAGAACGCCGCCACGAGCACTATCACAACAACGCCCAGGACGCCGATGGTCCAGAGGTCGTTCGCGGTAATGGAGAGCACATCGCCGAACAGGTATCCGAAGAGGTCTGTCGTGTACTGCTCGACGCGGCTGATGATGAGTATCCCGAGCGCGAAGGTGCCGGAGAAGAGCACGCCGATGGCGGTGTCGGAGCTCACCCTCCCCCGCTGCGTTATCGCCCCGATACCCAGGGCCGTCGCCACGGCGAAGACGAACGCCCCGATGTAGATGTTCGCACCGAGCACAAAGGCCAGCGCCACTCCGCCGAAGCTCGCATGCGCCAGAGCGTCCCCGATAAACGCGAGGCCCTTGAGCACCACAAAGCTCCCGAGGATGCCGCAGATCGTCGCCACGAGCACCGAGGCCACCAAGCCCCGCTGCATGAATCCGAAGCTCAAGGGCTCGACCAGGTAATCAACCACCGTGGCCTCCTCCCTCCACGGCTATCGTCCTATCCCCAACCTTAACCAGCATGAGGTGGCTCTGGTACGTCTCGTTGAGGAGTTCCTGGGTGAAGACCTCCTCCGGGCTCCCGTAGGCGACGACGCGCCGGTTGAGGAGCAGGGCGAGGTCGAAACGCTCGGCGACACAGGAGAGGTCGTGGGTAGTGATGATGATGGTCTTTCCTCCGGCCTGCAGGCGGCGCAGCAGGTCGAAGATCTCGTGCTGCGAGGGCGCGTCCACGCCCGAGACGGGCTCGTCCAGGATCAGAACCTCCGCCTCCTGTGCGAGCGCGCGCGCCAGAAAGACTCGCTGCTGCTGCCCGCCCGAGAGCTCTCCGACCCGCACGTCGGCCACCTTCTCCATCCCGACGGTCTTCAGCGCGTCGAAGACGATCTCCCGGTCCCGGTCCGTGGGCCTGCGAAAGAGCTTCATAGAAGGCACCCGGCCCATCATCGCCACGTCGAAGGAGCTGACCGGGAAGTTCCAGTCCACATCCTCCCGCTGCGGGACGTAGCCGACACTTCGCAATGTCTTGCGGTCCACCTTACGACCCAGGATCTCCACAGTGCCTCGCTGTCTGGGAACCAGGCCAAGGATCGCTTTCAGCAGCGTGCTCTTCCCACCGCCGTTGGGGCCAACGATGCCGACCATCGCACGCCGGGGCACCGCGAGCGAGACTCCTTCCAGTACCAGCCGACGGTCGTAGGCGACGGAGAGGTCTCTTACTTCGACGGCGCTATCCACCCAGCCCCTCCGCGATGCGGTCTATGTTCGTGCGCATCATCTCCACGTAGGAGTCGGCGGCCGGGTCGTCCACCAGCGAGTCGGAGTAGATCTCGTAGACCTCCACGTCGGCCTCCCGGGCTATCGTCTCGGCGAGTCCCCGGTTGAACTGCGGCTCGGTGAAGACGGCGGGAACTTCCTGTTCCTCTATCTGCTGCACCAGCTCGGCGGTCTCGCGCGCGCTCGGCTCGGCCTCGGGGTTCTGGAGGATCACATCAACCAGCTCGAATCCGTATGCCTCGGCGAAGTAAGGGAACGCGTCGTGGAAGGTGACTAACCTTCGGTTCTCCTCCGGGATGCCCCGCACTTTCCCCCGAATGTATCCGTCCAGATCCTCTAGCTCGGCCAGGTACGCCCTGGCGTTGCGCTCGTAGGTCTCGGCCCCCTCCGGATCTACCTCAATCAGCGTGTCCCGAATCTTCTCCACGTAACGCTCGGCGTTGGAGACGTCGAGCCACAGATGCGGATTGCCCTCAGCGTGCGTGTGCCCGCCTTCTTCCTCGCGGTGCTCTTCGTCGGCATGCTCGTCCTCCTCCCGAGCATGCTCCTCCTCGACACCGTAACCATGCTCCTCGCCCTTCAAGGTCTCCATCCCCCGGGCGAGCGTCACGACCCCCGGGCCCTCATTACCCGCACTCTCCAGCAGATCCTCCAGCCAATCCTCCAGACCGAGACCGTTCTGGAAGACGACCTCGGCCTCGGAGATTCTCCGCGCATCGGAGGGCCGGGGCTGAAATGTGTGCACGTCCGTCCCCGGCGGAACGAGGTTGAAGACCTCAACCCGGTCGCCGCCTACCTCCTCCACCATGTCGCCCAGCACCGAGATGGTAGTAGCCACCTGCACCTCGCCATCGGCGCCAGACTCGTCCGACCCGGAGTCGCCGCCACTCGCGCCGCCGCATCCGGCGACCAACACCGCGGCGACCACCCCGAATAGCAAGATTCGCCTCAAGGAAGCCTCCAAACGAAAATTCTTTTCACCTGCAGACAAAACTGCAT
>JBFLXF010000516.1:0-2609 GCA_040757515.1 Actinomycetota bacterium | reverse complement strand
GGACCAGCCGCCGGGTAAGGGATGCAACCTCTATGTTCTTAGTCTCTACCGTCAAGTCCGGGATCTCCCAAACGCGAGGGCTCCGGCGGCCGCCGGAGCCCCCCTATGATATTAGATCTGGCCGGAGATAAGAAGCTCGTCGAGCCCCTATCGCGGTACTCCTGCCCCGGCCTCAAAGGCCACGGTCGCCCCGAGCCCCGAGAGCTTCTCCTCGAAGTCCTCGTAGCCGCGCAGAATATGCCTCGCGCCGTCCACGATGGTCGTTCCTTCGGCGACCAGGCCGGCCATCACCAGCGCCGCCCCACCCCGTAAGTCGGGCGACTGCACGATGGTCCCGGAGAGTCGGCGCGGGCCGCGCACCAGTGCCCGGTGACCGCCGAATAAGTCTATCCCGGCGCCCATGCGGTTGAGTTCCTCGGCGACCTGCAGGCGGTTTTCGTAGACGTTTTCCGTGATGATCCCTGCCCCCGAGACCTGCGTAAGCAGCACCATCATCTGCGCCTGCAGGTCGGTGGCGAAGCCCGGGAAGGGGAGGGTGGCGATGTCCACCCCGGAGAGCCCACGCGGGTCCCCGGTACGCACCCGGATGCCGGAGTCGACGGCCCGGACGTCTACGCCCATCTCGCGCAGCTTCTCCAGTTCCATCTTCAGATGTTCGGGGATGGCGTTCCTTACCAGCACATCGCCACCGGCAGCCGCAGTCGCCATGATAAAGGTGCCGGCCTCGATCCGGTCGGGCATCACGGACCACTCCACGGGACTGAGTTCCTCGACGCCCTCGATCACGATGCGCCCGGTGCCCGCTCCCGTGATCCTGGCACCCATCGCGTTGAGGAAGTCCGCCAGCGCCACGACCTCTGGCTCGCGAGCGCC
Organism: Actinomycetota bacterium; assembly: GCA_040757515.1. Taxonomy (GTDB): domain Bacteria; phylum Actinomycetota; class Rubrobacteria; order Rubrobacterales; family Rubrobacteraceae; genus JBFLXF01. The sequence goes on along the minus strand of JBFLXF010000516.1, from coordinate 1,736 downwards.
GTTCTCGATGATCGTAAGCCCCTCGGCGAGAACCGCCGCCATCATCACGTTCTCCGTCGCGGTGACGGACGGGTACTCGAAGACTACCTCCGCGCCCTTCAGACCGTCCGGCGCGGTAGCCTTTATGAAGCCGTGGTCGAGCTCCACCTTGGCCCCGAGCCGGCGCAGGCCGTCGAGGTGGAAGTTGAACTTGCGCAGCCCCAGGTTACAGCCACCGGGCGCGGAGACCTCGGCCTCGCCAAACCTGGCTGTGAGAGGGCCGAGCACGACGATGGAGGCCCGCATCTGGCGCACCAGCTCGTAGGGCGCCGTATAGGAATCTACCGCGTCGGCCCTTATCTCCAGCGTGTGGTCGGAGAAAGATGTCCCGGCGCCCAGACCCTCCAGCACAGCGAGCATAGTTTCCATATCTTTTATCCGCGGCACGTTGTGGAGAACGGTCTTCCCGGGCGCGAGCAGAGCTGCGGCGACGAACTTAAGGGCCGCGTTCTTCGCGCCGGAGACCTTGACCTCTCCCTCGAGGCGCGCACCCCCCTCAACGATAAAACGCTCCATCATCGCCCCTCCCTGGCGTCTTTCGCTAACGGATCGAGCATGGCTACTTATGCACCGCGCACATTACACAACGGCAACGGGAAGATAAAGGTTCGGCAACCGTCGTGCGACCGCCTCAGCTCTCCCGATAAGCGCGCGCGACCCGCACGAGGTTCTCCCCCATCCTGATGGTGCGCTCGAGCTCCCGGCGCTCCGCCCTCGCCTCCTCGTCATCTTCGGGGATCTGCGAGAGCTGCCTCTCTGCCTCCTCTATGCGGTTCTCCGCCGCCGTGATGTCTATCTCCTCGACCGGCACCGCCTCCTCAACGAGAAGCTGCACCAGGTTCTCGGAGACCTTAAAGAACCCGTCGGAGGTGGCGAAGACGCGGCGCTCGTCGCCGTCTCCGGTAATGCGCACGGCGCCTACCTCCACAGTGGAGACCAGGGGCATGTGATCGGCAAGGACCCCGATCTCGCCGTCCGCTATGCGGGCGACGACCATCCTCGCCTCGCCGTCGAAGACCGTCGTCTCCGGGGTAATGAGGCGGCAGAACAACTGCCGCCCCTCACGCCGCTGTTCGCGGGCCTCGGCCACGCTAGCCTACCTGCCCGGACTCGCCCGCCTGTCCCGTCGAGGAAGGCCGCTCATCCTGGGCGGGCGTCCCCTCCCGGTCCGCGCCCTCCTCGGGGCCGGTCTCGTCCTCCTCGCCCGAAATCTGGCGAGCCTTCGCTACGGCCTCGTCTATATTGCCAACGAGGTAGAAAGCCTGCTCGGGCAGGTCGTCGTGACGCCCTTCGACAACCTCCTTGAAGGAGCGGATCGTGTCCTCGAGCTCCACGAACTTGCCCTCAAGACCCGTGAACTGCTCGGCCACGAAGAACGGCTGCGAGAGGAAGCGCTGCAGGCGGCGCGCCCGGCCAACGATGACCTTGTCCTCCTCGGAGAGCTCGTCGATGCCCAGGATGGCGATGATGTCCTGCAGCTCCTTGTAGCGCTGGAGGATGTTCTTGACCTGCTGGGCGACCTCGTAGTGCTCCTCGCCCACGACCGCGGGGTCCAGAATCGTCGAGGAGCTCGTCAGCGGGTCAACCGCCGGGTAGATGCCCTGCTCGGCAAGCCCGCGGCTGAGCTCGACCGTCGAATCGAGGTGGGCGAACACCGTGAACGGCGCCGGGTCGGTGAAGTCGTCGGCGGGCACGTA
>JBFLXF010000515.1:0-2617 GCA_040757515.1 Actinomycetota bacterium | reverse complement strand
CGAACTCGTCCGCGGGCTTGTACTGCATCCCGAACCCGTTCTTCTCCATGAACTGCCGGAACTGCTCGGTCTCGGAGGCCTCCTTGAAGCAACGGTTGAGCGTCTCGACCCTGTCGTCCGGGGTATCGTTGGGAACCACGAGACCGCGCCAGGCGCCGATGATCCAGTCTATCCCCTGCTCCTTGAGGGTCGGTGTGTCCGGCAGGATATCCAGCCTCTCGTCGGCCATCACGGCGAGCGGCCTCAAGTCGCCGGACTCGACCTGCGGCAGCACCTCGGCCCCACTCGCGGAGGTCGCCTCTATCTGCCCGCCGAGCACCGCCTGGATCGCTGGCGCGGCGCCGTCGAAGGGCACGTTGGTCATGTTCTCCGCCACCCCCGCTTCCTGCGCCATGCCGGCGAAGGCCACGTGCCAGATCGAACCGGTGCCGCTGGTGCCGACCCTGATGTTCTCGCCGGATTCCGCCGCCGAGATGAGGTCGTCTATGGTCCGGTAATCCGTGTCCTCCCCGACGCTGATGGCGGCCGGGTCGAAGTTGTACTGCATCACGCCCCTGACGTCCTCGGGCGTGACCTCAGCGACACCCAGGTGGTTGATCATGGAGATCTCGACCGTCGCAAGCCCTATGGTGTACCCGTCCGGCTTGGCGTTAGCCGCGGCCTGGAAGCCCACTGCGCCGGTGCTGCCGGTCTGGTTGCTCACGATGATGTTGGTGCCGCAGGTCTCCTCCGCCGCCGAGGCGAGCTGGCGTGCCGTCTGGTCGGTACCCCCACCGGGATCCCAGGGCACTATGATCTCGATCTGCTCGGAAGGGAATCGATCCCCGGCGCCTCCACCTCCCCCACAGGCCACGAGCACGGCCCCGAGCGCCAGAACGCAGCATAGAGCGCAAACCCGTAGCATACCCCTGCCTCTTGTCTCGCCATCTAACAAGCTCATGCCTCCTCTCCCTGTATGTCCATCACCCTCTGCAGTATCCGGTTCGGGTCATAACCGTCCGGTACGGGAACGAGAGGCGGACGCACCGTGCCCAGCGGTACGCCATGCCGGACCTCCGCAAGCCGCTTGAGGATCGCTCGAGAGTCATGCTCCTTGGTCATAGCACGCACCCCCCGCAACCGCTCCGACAGCGCCACGCCGCCAGCCCTGTCACCGCTCCTCGCCCTCTCGTAGACCTCCACGACCAGATCTGGCACGAAGTTCGCCAGCGCGGAGACCACCCCCGCAGCCCCGCCGTTAATCCTCTTCCAGAGATCATCCTCCGTCCCCGCCAATACCCCCTTGCCAGACGCGCGTACAGCCTCCGCATAACCCGGTTCGCCACCGGAGTCCTTCACACCCCACACCGGCAGATGCCCCGCGAGCTCCGGAGGGATCGGGACGGCGTACTTGGGTATGTGGTAGAGGATCACCGGATGCCGCGTGGCCTCAACCACCCTCTCATAGAAGAGTCTCAGGCCCTCCGCGGCAGCCGGCCTGAAGTAGTAGGGAGGCAGTACCATGACGGCCCGAGCAGGATAATCTTCTAGAAGACGCAGCATCTCCAGCGTCTCCGGCAGGCTTCCCTGGGCTACCGTCGGTACTACGTCGACAGGCAGACTGCGGGCGAAGAGCGCCTTGAGTGCCTCCATCTTCTCTCCAAGCGACACAGAAGGGCCCTCACCGTTGGTCCCGAAGGCGACAACTCCCCGCACCCCGCTCTCGCTCAGCCAAGCGACGTGTTCCAGGTATGCCCCCACGTCCAGGGATAGGGAGGCGTCCTCCCTGAACGGCGTTACGGCGGCTACATAGACGCCCCGGAGATCGCCCCGATAGTCGGCCAAAACCCTCCTTCCCCAATCCCTGTATTTTGTAGAATGAAATATTCGATCACTCCACGAAACACAAACCACTATAGTCCCTGTTGTATGGAGGGTCAAGCGTTACGGTCCTGGCGCGTCGCGCGGGTGATTGGGGTGGATTACGAGAGAGGTGGCATACCGGGCCCGGTGATGCTAGGGGGCTCCCAGGCGGCGACCGATCTCGCGAGCGGCGGACATCGTCGCCTCGGCCAGCTTTCCCTGCAGGAGACGCTTAGGGAGACGGTTGGACGGTCCGGCGATGGAGAGTCCGGCGACCACTGATCCGCCCGGGCCGAATATCGGGCTCGCCACGCACCTCACGCCGGGTTCGTGCTCCTCGAGGTCGAGGGCGTAGCCGCGCTCCCGCACGGCCTTTAGCTCTCTCCTGAGGGCGTCCGGGTCGCAGATGGTGTTGGGAGTGTACTTACGGAGCGCGCCGCTAGCTTCGAGAGTAGAGACGGGATCTCCGTTCTGACCGGACAGCAATGCCTTTCCTATGCCGGTACAGAAAGACGGGACGGTCCTTCCTACTCTGGACATCATGAGACCCACGGCATGCGCTGTCTCGAGTTTATCGAGGTAGACGACCCTGAGTTCGCCGTCGAGCACGGCGAGGTGAACCGTTTCGTCGAACCCTTCTCTTAGCCGCTCCAGTACTGGACGGGCCTCGGTACGCAGGTCGATCTGCTCCAGGTAAGCCTGACCTAGAATAAGACACTGAACCCCTAGCCTGTAGACATCGGTCCCCGGCAACCGCTCTACCAGGCCGATGTTC
>JBFLXF010000514.1:0-2628 GCA_040757515.1 Actinomycetota bacterium | reverse complement strand
CTCCAGCTTCGTAACGTTTGCCGTCATACGCTCCAACTCTTCTTTCACCGCCGTTCTAGTGCGAGAGGCGGGATTTGAACCCGCACGCCACGAGGGCACTAGATCCTAAATCTAGCGTGTCTACCGTTCCACCACTCTCGCTAGCTTCGAATCTGCGCCCGATTATAACAGCCGCCCGAGCCCCGCCCGCACCCCGTTACGCTACGGGCGTAAGCTACGCCCCGCTGCCCTACTCTCCGCCAGCTCCCGAAACGCCGACCGCTGCTCCGGGGTGCCAAGCACCCCGACCACATCTCCTGCCCTGAACCTCGTTTGCGGCCCCGGGTTCGGCAGAACGTCCTCACCGCGCACCACCGCCACCACCGATGCCCCAACCCGGTCGCGCACCCCCAGCTCCCCGATGGTTTTGCCGTCGAGCCCGTCGCCCTCCCCGACCCTCACCCACTCCGTCTCGATCAGGCGCGAGGTCCTCCGAAGCTGCTCCAGCAGCCCATCACCCGCCGCCGCGTCTCCCGCGATAGGCGCGTAGAGCTCGCGGCGAACGTTGTCTGAGAAGCGCTGGATCTCCTCGGCCCCCACCCCGAGGTGCGTGAGCGCCTGCCGTCCCAGCTCCAGCGCCGCCTCGAACTCCGGCTGCACGGCCTCATACACCCCGAGGCTTCCCAGCTCCTCTAGCTCCTCTACCGAAGACGAACGCGCCACCACATGCACCTCCGGGTTCAGACGCCGCACGCTCTGCAGGACCAGTCGCATGGAGATCGGGTCCGGGATCGTGAGCACCACCAGCCGCGCATCCCGTATACCCGCCGCCTCCAGAACCGGCTCCGCTCCTGCCTCGCCGAAGACCGTCGGGTACCCTTCCTCGCGCGCAACGTCGGTGCGGGCGGGGTTGGCGTCCACCACGACAAAGCGCTGCTCCAGCCGATCGAGCAGCCGCGCCACGAACGTCCCGACACGCCCGTAGCCGGCGACGATGACATGGTCCTTCATCCCCATCTCCGGCAGGTTGAAGGTAAGCAGGGGCTCCCGCGGGAACCGCTCGCGCCAGCGCCCGTAGAGAACAGGGGCCAGACGCGTGGCGAACGGGGTTATGGCCATCGTGATCACGGCAGTCGTCAGGACGATGGAGTAGGTCGCCTGCGAGATCGCTTCAGCGTCAAGACCGGTGCGCGCTATGACAAATGAGAACTCACCAACCTGGAAGAGCCCGAGGCTCACTGCGAACGGCGCGATGTTGACATACCCGAAGGCTCGTGCCAGTCCTCCGAAGAGAAGCCCCTTCACCACGAAGACCAGCAGGACGACGAGCAGAACCGTCCCGGCGTTCTCCAGCAGGAACTGCGGGTCGATGAGCATCCCGACCGAGACGAAGAACAGCATCGCGAAGACGTCGCGCAGCGGCCCGATATCCGCGAGCGCCTGGTGGCTATACTCCGACTGGCTCAAGACCATCCCCGCCACGAACGCCCCGAAGGCGAATGAGAGCCCGAAGAGGTAGGTGCCATAGCCGACGCCAAGCCCGATGGCGACGACCGAGATCAGGAAAAGCTCCCGCGAGTTCCAGCGCGCGATGCGGGCCATAAGCCACGGGAAGATCCGGACGCCGAAGACCGCCATGCCCACGATGAATACGGTAGCCTCGACCAACGCAGACCCCAGCTCCGAGATTCCCCGCCCCAGGTTGCCGAGTTCGGGCAGCAGGATGATCATAGGCACCACCGCCAGGTCCTGCACAAGCAGCATCCCGATGATCACCCGGCTCGCTAAAGTGTTGATGACTCCCTGTTCGGAGAGCGTTTTGAGAACGACCGCGGTGCTCGAAAGAGAGAGCATCGCCCCAAACCAGACCGCCTCCTGCCAACCCATCCCGAGCAGGCCGCCGAGTCCGTATCCGAAGAGGATGATCACGGCTATCTGGATCGGCGTCCCGATCAGAGCGACGCGCTTGACCGGGGCCAGCTCCCGCAACGAGAAGTGCAGGCCGATGGTGAAGAGCAGCAGCGCGACGCCGATCTCGGCGAGCAGCTCTATGTCGTGGGTCTCGCCCACGGTCGGCCCCGGCGTGTTCGGCCCGACGAGCACGCCGGCCATGATGTAACCCAGGATAAGGGGCAGCCCCAGACGCTGCGCGACCACGCCGCCGATAAAGGCGGCCACGAGGATCAAGGCGATGTCACCGGCGATGCCCACGAGCGTCCTCTAGTATACGCGGCCCGGCCGGAACGCCGGAACTGCCCTACCGGTCCTCGAACCGCTCGATTATAGCCGCGTTGGTCTCATGATCGGGGAGGAGTACCTGGCTGCCGTCCTCCAGCGTGGCGGGCGTCCCCTCCAGCCGCATGGTAGTCATCCTGGCATCGCGCCCCTTCCCGACGAGCGCGCGCGCCAGGGAGACAGCCTCTACGGCCCCGAGGTCAGTATGGACGTGCTCCTCCAGGATGCCGAGCACCTCGGGCATCTTCTTCACGGTGCTCCACCTGAGTGCCTTCTCGCGGAGGGCACTCACGAGCTGCTGCTGGCGCTCGATGCGATCGAGGTCGCCACCCTCTGTCCCCCGATAGCGGGCGTAGAAGAGGGCCTTGCGACCGTTGAGACGCTGCAGCCCGAGCCCAATATGATGCTTCTCCG
>JBFLXF010000513.1:0-2629 GCA_040757515.1 Actinomycetota bacterium | reverse complement strand
ATGACCTCAGCTGCGCGGGGGGTAGGGGAGCAGTTCGCCCGGCATCTTCTGGGGGTTAAGGAGACCGTGGCATGAGGGCGCCGCGGGTAACCGACACCTCCTTGCGCGACGGTTCGCACCCGATGGCCCACCAGTTCACTGCCGAACAAGTGCGCGACGTGGCGCGGGCGTTGGACGAGGCCGGGGTGCCGGTCATCGAGGTCTCTCACGGCGACGGGCTCGCGGGGGCCTCCATACAGTACGGGTTCTCAAAGACCCCAGAGATGGACCTGATCTCCGAGGCCCGCAGCGTGTGCGTGCAGGCCAGGATCGCCTCGTTGCTCATCCCGGGCATCGGCACCGTGAGCGAGCTGAAAGAGGCCGCGGAGCGCGGCACCCAGATCGTCAGGATCGCCACCCAGTGCACCGAGGCCGACATCTCAGAGGAGCACTTCGAAATCGCCAAGGGGATAGGGCTCGAAACGGTCGGCTTCCTGATGATGGCCCACCTCAGGCCGCCGGAGTTCCTGGTCGAGCAGGCGAGGCTGATGGAGTCCTACGGTGCCGACTGCGTCTACATAGTGGACTCCGCCGGGGCCATGCTGCCCGAGGACGCCCGCGTCAGGGTCGCGGCCCTCAAGGATGCTCTGGAGGTGCAGATCGGCTTCCATGCCCACGATAACCTGGGCCTAGCCATCGGAAACAGCCTCGCGGCGCTGGAAGCCGGGGCGGACCAGCTCGACGGGTCCCTGCGGGGCCTGGGCGCCGGGGCCGGAAACGCGCCGACGGAGCTTCTCGCAGCGGTGCTGGACCGGTTGGGCGTCAACCCGGGCTTGGACGTGTTCAAGCTCATGGACGCCGCCGAGTACGTTATCGCGCCGATCATGCCGTTCCAGCCCTTCCCGGATCGGGACGCCATCGCCATCGGGTACGCGGGCGTGTACTCGACCTTCCTCTTGCACGCCAAGCGCGCCGCCGAGCGCTACGGGCTGGACCCGCGCGAGATCCTGGTGGAGCTCGGCAGGCGGCAGGCCGTAGCCGGGCAGGAAGACTGGATCATAGACGTCGCACTGGAACTGGCCCGCGACGCTCAAGATCACCCACCGGTCCGCGTCGAAAAGGGCGAGGTGAATGAGGAGAGGCCAGAGACCGCGATCGAGCTGGAGCATCGGAGCTAGGCGGTGCAGAGATGAAGGTGTACCCGGACCAGACTCTGTGCCTTCCAGGCTCGGTCGTAACCATCGGGGCATTCGACGGGGTCCATCGCGGACACCAGGCTCTCATCGGGAGGGCGGTGGACCGCGCCAGGGAACTGGATGTGCCGGCGGTTGTCTACACCTTCGATCCCCCGCCGCGCGCCTACTTCCAGGGGGCCCCGGTGCTGACGCCGCTCGCCAGAAAGATTCGTCGGCTGAGGGTGTTGGGGCCGGGGTACGTGGTGGTGGCCGGCTTCGATGCTGGCTACGCCGCCCGCAGCGCCGAAGACTTCCTGGAGGAGCTTGCGGCGTTAAACCCGAGCGAGGTCTGGGTGGGAGTGGATTTCCGCTTCGGGCGTGGCGGCGCGGGTGACGTGGACGCGCTGGCCACGCGCTTCAGGACGCGCTCTTTCGAACCGGTGCAGTGCGGCGAGGGAGAGGTAATCTCCTCCAGCCGCGTGCGCCGCCTGCTGGCGCAGGGAGCCACGGGCGAGGCGCGCGCTCTGCTGGGATGGAGTCCATAAGGAGGAGAGAGCATGGAGCAGAGCACGCAGACCAGGATAGACCCCCGCGAGTTCCGCAAGGCGCTCGGGCGCTTCGCCAGCGGGATCACGGTAATCACCACCGTACACGAAGAGAAGGCGCACGGCATGACCGCCAATGCCTTCGTCTCGGTCTCGCTGGACCCTCCTCTCGTTCTAATCTCGGTGGACAACCGGGCCAACATGAACGGTCTTCTTCCCAAGAGCGGACGTTACGGGATAAGCATCCTGAGCGACAAACAGGAGGACCTCTCTCAGCACTTCGCAGGCAGACCGAAAGACGGTATGGAGGTCCCCTTTATCTGGCAAGATGGGATGCCGCTGCTGGAGGGCGCCCTGGCGCATCTGGTCTGTAAGGTGGTGGATATCCATCCCGCCGGGGATCATACGCTGTACATCGGGCAGGTCGAGTACCTGGACTACTCGAGCGGGGCCCCGCTGCTCTTCTACACCGGAGCCTACCGGTGCCTGGAGGTGCAGCTCTGGGATCACAGCTACATCTGGTAGCGATAGCCGCCAATCTACCGTCGGAAAACGTCGGAGAGACGTGAGGAGGAATCTTGCAGCAGAGCACGGAGTCCAGGATTGAGACCGGCACCTACGAGACTTACCTCTACCGAGCCGGGGAGGGAAACCCCGATACGATACTCTTCCTGCACGGGTCTGGCCCCGGCGTGACGGCGTGGTCCAACTGGCAGTTCGCGCTGCCGGAGCTCGGGGAACGCTACGACTGCCTGGCCCCCGACCTGGTCGGGTTCGGCCGCAGCGAGCATCCCGAGAACCCCCCGGAGGGCATGGACGGCTGGATGGACGCGTGGGTCGCCCAGATCACGTCTCTTCTGGACCATCTCGGGGTCGAGCGAGCGCATCTGGTCGGCAACTCGATGGGCGGTGCCGTCTCCCTGCACCTGA
>JBFLXF010000512.1:0-2633 GCA_040757515.1 Actinomycetota bacterium | reverse complement strand
GAGAAGCTGCGCCGCACCGCGGCGACCGTGGCGAAGCGGGCCAGAAGCCTCGACCTTGCGGAGGCGGCCCTCGTCCTGCCCGTACCCGAGGGCGCCACGGTTGAGGACGCGGCCCGCGCGGCGGCCGAGGGCGCGGCGCTCGGTCTCTACCGCTTCACCCGCTACAAGACCTCCGCGGACGACGAGAACGCCCGCGAGCCGGAGAGCCTGGATCTGGTCCTCGACGGCGAAGCCGAGGAGGAGGCGCGCCGCGGAGCCGGAGTCGGCGTGAAGCTGGCGGCCGCAGCGATGCTCGCCCGTGACCTCGCCAACGAGCCCTCCAACACCGCTACGCCCGGATACCTGGCCGACAGGGCGCGCGAGATCTCCGAGCGCTACGGTATGAGCGTGACGGTACTAGACCGGGCCGGGATCGAGGAGGAGGGCCTGACCGGACTCGCAGCCGTAGGAAGATCTGCGAAGAACGAGCCGCGTTTTATCGTGCTGGAGCACCGGAAGGGCGGGGATGCAGCGCCGGTCGTGCTCGTCGGCAAGGCCGTCACCTTCGACTCCGGCGGCATCTCCATAAAGCCCTCCTCCGGGATGGAGGAGATGAAGTTCGACATGAGCGGCGGGGCCGCTGTGCTCGGGGCGATGGAGGCCGCAGGGGCGCTGGAGCTGCCGCTCAACGTCGTTGCCCTCGTGCCGGCCACGGAGAACCTGCCCGGCGGCGATGCCTTCAAGCCCGGCGACGTCCTGACGATGCACTCCGGCAAGACCGTGGAGATTATAAGTACCGATGCCGAGGGGCGGCTGATCCTGGCCGACGCCCTCTCCTACGCGCGCCGCTACGACCCCTCCTGCGTTATAGACTGCGCCACCCTCACCGGGGCGTGCAAGGTCGCGCTCGGAGAGCACGCCTCGGGCCTCATGGGAAACGACGAGGCCCTCATTGAGGAGGTCCGGGCCGCGGGCGAGAGGACCGGTGAGCGGGCGTGGCCCCTGCCGCTCTTCGAGGGGTACACCGAGCAGATACGGGGCGACACCGCCGACATAAAGAACTCCGGGGGCCGCTATGGCGGAGCCCTGACCGCAGGGGCCTTCCTCAAGGAGTTCGCAGATTTTCCGTGGGCGCACCTGGACATCGCGGGCGTCGCCTACGGCAATAAGGGCAACGCCTACACGCCCAAAGGGGCGACGGGCGCTCCGGCGCGGCTGCTCGTGGAGTTCCTGCTGGGGAGGTGCGCATGATCCTCGAAAACCTCACCGTCGGGCCGTTTCAGGAGAACTGCTACATCGTAGGCGACGAGAGCTCGGGCGTCGGCGTGGTCGTGGACCCCGGAGACGAGGCGGCGCGCATTGCACTAGCCGTCGAGCAGACGAACCTGGAGATCGGACGCATCCTCATCACCCACGCCCACATAGATCACGTCGGGGCCGTCGCCGCGCTGGCGGACGAATACGCCTGCCCGGTGATGATGCACGCCGAGGCGGAGCCGATGCTCAAGCAGCTCCCTGCCCAGGCCGTGATGATGGGTCTCCGGTTCGGCAAGGTGCCCGCCGTAGACGAGCACGTCGAAGACGGGCAGATCGTGGAGGTAGGCTCCCTGCGTCTGCGCGCGCTCTACACGCCGGGGCACGCACCCGGGCACGTGGCCTTCTACGAGGAGACAGAGGGGTTTGTGCTCGCGGGCGACGCCCTCTTCGCTGGGAGCATCGGGAGGACCGACCTGCCGGGCGGGAGCATGGAGGTTTTGATGCGCAGCATAAACGAGCGCCTCCTTACGCTGCCGGACGAAACACGGGTCTATCCCGGCCACGGACCGGCGACCACGGTAGGAAACGAACGAACGACCAACCCATTTCTGAGAGGAGGCGGTCTGCTTTGAGCGAAGCCACGCACAAACACCGCGAGGCGGCTCCGGAGAGCGTGCGGATCGCCGTGCTGACCATCAGCGATACACGTACCTCCGAGACCGACACCGGCGGCGACGCCGCGCAGGAGTTGTTCGAGAAAGCTGGACACGAGGTGGTGTTTCGCGGGATCGTGAGGGACGAGGCATCCGCGATACGCGGGGCTATCGTGGACCTGCTAGCCCGCGCCGATGTAGACGCCGTCGTCACCACCGGCGGCACGGGCATCTCGGCGCGCGACACCACCTACGAGGTCGCAGCCCGCATGATAGACAAGCGGCTCGACGGGTTCGGGGAGCTCTTCCGCATGCTCTCCTACGACGAGATCGGCGCGGCGGCGATCCTCAGCCGCGCCATCGCCGGGGCGGTCGGCAACAAGCTCCTGGCGTGCCTGCCCGGAAGCCGGGCGGCGGTGAGTCTCGGGGTGGATAAGCTGCTCGCGCCCGAGATCTCGCACGCGGTTTTCGAGCTGAACAAGCACCGGGAAGGCAGGTAGATGGAACGCGAGCCCTTAAGCCCCGAGCACGAGGCCCTCTGGCGCAGGCTCTGGGAGATCTGGCAGGAGGCCGACGAGGACGACGTGATCCTGAACTCCGGCAGGATGGCCGAGCTGGAGGAAGAGATCCCGGCTCTCGAAGGCAGGATGCGCACCGCCCTCGCCTATCTCCAGCGCGCCCGCTACGTCCAGTACCGCTCCGGCGTCGGCGACGAGGGCATAGAGCCCATACTCTTCGACGTCT
>JBFLXF010000511.1:0-2636 GCA_040757515.1 Actinomycetota bacterium | reverse complement strand
AGGGCTTCGCTAAGGCCACCGAGAGCGTCGTGACCATCGTGGACGCCGTCTCGGGCCTCGGCGCCTGCGAGCTCAGGACCGACGAGTGGGGCGTGGACGTCGTCGTCGCCGGCTCGCAGAAGGCTCTGATGACGCCCCCGGGCCTCGGGTTCGTGAGCGTGAGCGAGCGGGCGATGCGGATGCACGAGGAGGCGCGGATGCCGCGCTACTACTTCGACTGGACGGCGGCCAAGAAGGCGTACGCCAAGACCCCGCCGCAGACGCCCTGGACCCCGGCGGTCAGCGTCATCATCCAGCTCGACCTGGCGTTGCAGCAGATCCTGGACGAGGGCCTGGAGAACGTCCTGGAGCGCCACGTCCTGCTCGGACGCGCCGCCCGCGAGGGGATAAAGGGGATGGGCCTCAAGCTCTTCGGCCCGGACGAGGACATGAACACCGCGGTGACGGCGGCGTGGGTGCCCGAGGGGGTAGACGGCAAGCAGCTCGTGCGGCTCGTCTTCCGCGAGCACGGCATACAGGTCGCCGGCGGGCAGGGGCCGATGGAGGGCAGGATCTTCCGCATCGGGCACTGCGGCTACTTCGACGCCTACGACATCATCGCCACCATCGCCGCCGTCGAGCTCGCGCTGGAGTCCCTGGACTACCCGGTCGAGCTTGGCAGGGGCGTTGGAGCCGCGCAGCGGGTCTTCTCGAAGAGCGGGGCGATAGCTTGAGGGTACTCGTAAGCGAGAAGCTCGCCGAGAGCGGCGTGGAGCTGCTTCGGCGCGAGGGCTTCGAGGTGGACGTCCTCCTCGGCCTCTCGCCCGAGGAGCTGCTCGAGAGGATCGGAGATTACGACGGCCTCATCGTCCGCAGCGCCACGAAGGTCACGGCGGAGGTGATCGAGCGGGCGGAGAACCTCAAGGCTATCGGACGCGCCGGCATCGGGGTGGACAACATAGACCTCGAAGCCGCCTCCAAGCGGGGCATCCTCGTCGCCAACGCCCCCGAGAGCAACACCGTCGCCGCCGCCGAGCACACCCTGGGTCTGATGCTCGCCGTGGCGAGGCGCATCCCCGTGGCCGACGCCACGCTGCGGGCCGGGGAGTGGAAGCGGAGCGCCTTCAAGGGCGTCGAGGTAGCGGAGAAGACCCTGGGCCTGATCGGGCTGGGGCACGTCGGCACCATCGTCGCGCGCGGCGCTTTAGGGATGGGGATGCGCGTCCTCGCCTACGACCCCTATGTCTCCGAGGATCGGATGCGTTCGATGAATGTCGAGCGCGCCGAGAGCGCCGACGAGGTCTTCGAGCAGTCGGACTTCGTCTCGCTGCACGTCCCTCTCACCCCGCAGACAACCGGGATGGTGGACGAGGGCGCTCTGGCGAGGATGAAGCCTACCGCATACCTCATAAACGTGGCGCGAGGCGGCATCGTTGACGAGACGGCTCTCTACAACGCGCTCAAGCAGGGCACGATAGCTGGGGCGGCGCTCGACGTCTTCGAGACGGAGCCCACGACCGACTCTCCGCTCTTCGGGCTCCCCAACGTCGTGGTCACGCCGCATCTCGGGGCGAGCACCGCCGAGGCGCAGGACCGGGCGGGGATCACGGCGGCCGAGCAGGTCGCGACGGCCCTGAAGGGCGCGATGCCGGTCCATGCCATCAACGCTCCCGTCCCGATGGGCGAGGGGGCGGAGTTTGTGGCCCGGTTCTCGGGACTCTGCGAGACTCTCGGCAGGCTCCTCTACCAGCTCACCGACAGGCCCGGCGATACCTTGAGGATCGAGTACCGCGGCGAGATAGCGGACTTCGACACACGCCTGCTCGACGTCTCGGCACAGAAGGGCCTGCTCTCCCCGATGGTCCACGAGCCGCTCAACTACGTCAACACCCCGGCGCTCGCCCGCGAGAGGGGGCTGCACGTCGAGACCTCCCGCTCCCGGGAGAGCACGGACTACACCAGCCTCGTCGTCTTGCGGCTCGCAAACGGGGAGGAAAGCTGCGTTAGCGGCACGCTCATCGGGCCGCGCCACCAACCCCGGCTCGTGTCGGCCATGGGCTTCGACCTCGACGTCGTCCCGGAGAAACACATGCTCTTTATCCGCAATGAGGATGTGCCCGGCATGATCGGTAAGGTCGGTTCCATCCTGGGTGACCACGGCATAAACATCGGCAACATGGCAGTCGGGCGCGGCGAGCCCGGGAGCCGCGCGGCGATGGCCGTCACCGTGGACGAACCAGTTCCCGAGGAGGTGGTGAAGGTTCTGCTCTCCATCCCTGGTTTCACTGAGGCACGGGCGGTGACCTTGTAATGGGCGCCCTCGACGATGTCCTGGCCCGCTACCGACGCCCCGGCCAGACCTACCGTCCCGGAGAGAAAGCGCCGTTCTCCGGAACTTACGTCTGCGACCGCGGTACGATGCTTCCCCCGGTTCGCGTCCAGCTCGCCAGGGGCGAGGAGTTTCCGACGGTCGCGGGTCTCGGCGAGCACACTGTCTGGCGCTCCACGAACATCCAGGCTTAGCGCGCGGTGTAGAATCTCGCCGTCGGGGTTCTCTGTACCGGAGGAACGGCGTGGGCAAGAGAGGCGGCGGATTCGGGGCGACGTTCGTGCTGGCGCTCGTCATCGTGCTTGTGAGCGTGGCGCTGGGCGTCGGA
>JBFLXF010000510.1:0-2641 GCA_040757515.1 Actinomycetota bacterium | reverse complement strand
GCTCGCAAGGGGTGAGTTTCTCTCCGAAGAGCCCTACGAAGAATGGGCCGTGGAAGCCAGGGAAGAGTGGCGGGAACGCTGCCTCGCCGCCCTATCGAATCTGGGGGAGTGCCTGGCGCTCAGAGGGAGCTACACGGAGGCTATAGAGTCTTGCGAACGAGCGCTGGAGCTTGACCGTTACCGCGAGGACCTGCACCGGCGCCTCATGCTCTACCACTACTGCGCGGGGGAGCAGGCCCTGTCACTCCGGATCTTCCGGAGCTACGCCAGGATGCTAGAGTCGGAGCTCGGCGTGGCTCCCTCGCCCGAGCTTGTGGCCCTGAAGGAACGCGTGGAGGCGCGCGACGTCCCCGGCGTGGACGCGCTGCGCCGCTACCCGAGGCCCCGCCGGCCCTTGAGGTTCCCCTACTCCCTGGGACGCACGCACTTCGCGGGCCGCGACGCGGAGTACGCGCTGCTCGCCGAGCGGTTGAGGGAGGCCTCTGAGGGCGCGGGCGGCACCGTGGCGGTGGAGGGAGAGGCCGGGATAGGGAAGACCCGGCTCGTTGAGGAGTTCCTGGGGTATGCCAGGTCTCGCGGCGCGCGCGTGCTCTCGGGCCGCTGCTACGAGAGGGACCTCGGGACGCCGCTGGAGCCGGTCGTGGAGGCGCTCGGCCCGCTACCCGCCACTGACGGGGCGGACACCCGAGGTTCAGGCTCAGAAGGAGACTCCCGGTATCTCTGGAAGGCCCGGCTTCACGAGGACGTCGCCCGCGTCTACGGCGCGTTCACCAGGCAGCTCGCCGACGCCTCCTGCGACAACGGTCGCGGGGGGCTGGTCCTCTTTATCGACGACGTGCAGTGGGCGGACCCGGCCACCCTGGACTTCATCTCTTACCTGGCCAAGCGCATCTCGGGCGAGCGGATCCTGCTGGTCTTCACCTACCGTCGCGAGCAGGCGCCCGGACTATCGGGGTGGTTGGAGGGGCTGGCGGAGCGCCGGGCGGTGAGCACACTGAGCCTGAGCCGCCTCTCGCGCGAGGATCTAGCGCAGATCCTCGGCCCCATGTCGGCCCGCGCCTTCGACGGGCTGTCCTCGCTGGCGAGCTTTCTGCACCGGGAGTCGGAGGGCAACCCGTTCTACGCCGTCGAGTACCTGCGCTGGCTCATAGAGGCCGGCGCCGTGGAGATAGATACCCGCCGCCGCATCGCGGGACTGAAGAGCGAGGCGTTGCGCCAGAGCGTCCTGCCCTCCGGGGTCAGGACCCTGATCCGGACGCGGTACAGCGGTCTGAGCGAGAGGGCGCGAGAGCTGCTGGAGCTCGCCGCCGTCGTCGGTCGCAACTTCGACCTCGGGCTGCTCGGCAGAGCGGCCACAAGCGATGAGAGCGACGTCTCCGGCGTCATCGAGCCCGCGATCTCTTCGGGCCTGATCTCCGAGACCGCCGACGGCGAATACTACTTCTCCCACGACAAGCTACGCCAGGCGCTCTACGACGACATCGGGAGCCGCCGGCGCCGGGAGCTGCACCTGCGGGTCGCCGGGACCCTGCAGAGAAACGGCGGAGAACCGACTGAGCTGGCCCACCACTATCTCCGGGCGCAGGAGTGGAGGCCGGCGCTGGAGAACCTCGCCGCCAGCGCGAGGAAGGCGGAGGAGGCCCACGCCTGGGATGCCGCCTCGGAGAACTACGCCCGGGCGTTGGAGGTTGCAGGCAGACTGCCGGACTCCGAGGAGAAGAGGTTCGAGTTGCTGGCGGCGCGAGAGCGGCTGCTAGAGCACATGGATCGCCGGGAAGAGCGGGCCGCGGCGGTGCGGGAGATGTTCGAGCTGGCGTGCCGTCTCGGAGACCGCGCCAGGATCGCCGACGTCCAGGTCCGGCGCATAGGAGTGCTCATGGCCCTCTCGGACCCCGAGGGCGCGGCGGAGGCCGGGCGGGAAGCGCTTGCCATCTACAGAGAGTCGGGGGATCGGGCGGGCGAAGCCCGGGCTCACCGGGAGCTGGGCTACGTCCGCTGGATACACCAGGACTACGCCGGCGCCCTGGAGGCAAACCTGCAGGCGCTCTGCATCCACCGGGACCTGGGTTACCGGCAGGCCGAGGCCGGAGACACCAGCAACATTGCCCAGGTCTACCGCAGCATGGGCGACTACGACAGCGCCCTCCGCTGGGCCGAGGAAGGCGTCAGGATCGACCGGGAGCTCGGAGACCGGCTCGCCGAGAGCTTCAAGATAAACGCCATGGGCACCATCCATCGCGAGCGCGGAGACCCGAAGACCGCGCTCTCGTTCCACCTCAAGAGCCTCTCGATATGCGGCGAGCTGGGGATCAAGAATCTGCGCGCAACTCAGCACATCAACTGCGGCAGGCTGTGTCTGACTCTCGGAGACCCGGAGGCGGCCCTGGGGCACTTCCGATCGGCCGCCCGTCTCGGCCGCGAGATGGGCTACCCCCGGGACGAGGGGTACGCTCTCATGGGCGTCGGCGTCTGTCTGGAGCGCGACGGGGAGCCCTCCGGGGCAGCGGAGGCTTACCGGCAGGCGATCCAACTCCTCCAGACGGCCCATGAAGATTCCGGACTGCCGGAGGACCTCCTCGGAGAGGCGGAGGCCATGACCCTCCTCGCCGCCCTGCTCGACCACTCGCTCCATCGCCCGATG
>JBFLXF010000509.1:0-2646 GCA_040757515.1 Actinomycetota bacterium | reverse complement strand
TCTGCCCGAGCCGCCGACAGCCTCGTCGGCGTCGAGGTCCATCCTAAACCCGTCCGCCTCACCGACGAAGTGCATCTCCTCGGCCAGGGTAACGACCGCCTCAGACACCTTATCGCCTCTGTTGTCCCGCGCCTCTTGCATCGGTTCCTCCGTTCTTCAGGTGAGGTTGCGTACCTCGAACAGCTCTCGCACGACGTGGAGGTTGAGTCTACCCGGCAGGAAGGTGTCACGCGACCACTGCACGGGACGCCCGTCGGCCAGGTACATGGTCTGGACGAGAGAGAGCGCCGCAGATGCCGACTCCAGACCGAGCCTCGCCCCGATCTCACTCTCCGGCTCGACCATGACGGCCTCTATGGACATCTGCGAAAACCCTACCGGGACGCCTTCGGAGACGAGGAGGTCGAGCAACATCGCGTCGGGCCGAAACCGCTCCCTGACCCTCTCGGTGACGATGATCTCCTCCGGCACCACATCAACCATCCACGCCGCCGGCCTTTCCTCTATGAGCAGCGCGCGCGAGACCTTCACCAGCTGACTGCCCTCCTCAATCTCCAGCGCCTCTGCCTCATCGGGGCCGGCACCGACCCGCTCTACGCTGAGGTCCCTGCTGCTGAGCCTGAGGCCGAGCCGCTCGGCGTGGACGGTGTACGTCTCCAGCCTCTCCAGCCCGGAGCTCAGCCTGCCTCCCTCGGGAGGCCTCACGAGAAAGGTACCGCTGCCCTGCCGCCGCTCCAAAACGCCGCGTTCCACGAGCCGCGCCAGCCCGGCCCGCACCGTCACCCGCGAGACGCCCAAAGAGTCCACCAGCTCGGCCTCAGGGGGGATGCGGTCCCCCGCCTTGTAGCGGCCCCGCACAAGCAGTTCCTCTATCCGACGCTCCACCTGCCGGTAGAGCGGCTCCCCACGCGCCGACCCCTCTCGCTTCCGCAGCCGGATCCCAACCCCTTCCCGTCGCCTGATACCCAAAAGGATACTACCCGACCACCCTCACCAAAGAAATGCCCATTCCCCTCTTGTAAGACAAATTGGTATTACTTATGATGCTCGATTGTAGCTGGCGAGGCGAGGTGGTGCCGGTGGAAGGGTGAGGCTGGGCCGGCGGCGAGCCGGAGGAGACGCAAAGAGCGTGGTCGAGCAGAGGGAAAGGGGTCGAAGTGAGCGAGTCTGGGCGGCGGACGACGCGGGGCGTCGAGTACGAGAACGTCGGCGAGGAGTATCTGGAGAGGCGCCGGCTGCAGAAGGGTGCTGCGGGGTGGGTGCTCCTGGCGGGGCTTGGAGTGGCCTATGTCATAAGTGGGGACTTCGCGGGCTGGAACTTTGGGCTTGCGCAGGGAGGATGGGGAGGGCTCCTCATCGCGACGCTGCTTATGGCGTTGATGTACACGACGATGGTCTTCTCGCTTGCGGAGCTGTCGTCCACGATTCCGACTGCTGGGGGCGGCTATGGGTTCGCGAGGCGGGCGATGGGGCCGTGGGGCGGCTTCATGACGGGGACGGCGATCCTGATCGAGTACGCCATTGCCCCGGCGGCGATAGCCACCTTCATCGGGGGGTACGTGGAGGCGCTGATTGGCTTTGGCGGGCCGATAGTGTATCTGCTCGCCTATGCGGTCTTCGTGGGGATACACCTCTATGGGGTCGGGGAGGCGCTCAAGCTCATGTTTGCCATCACGGCGGTCGCGGTCGTGGCGCTCGCGGCGTTCGTGATCGGCATGATCCCGCAGTTCAGCGTCTCGAACCTGTTTGATATCGAGCCCACGGGGGCGGCCGGGGCGAGCGCGTTTCTGCCGTTCGGGCTCGTGGGCATCTGGGCGGCGCTGCCGTACGCGATCTGGTTCTTCCTTGCCATAGAGGGCGTCCCGCTCGCCGCCGAGGAGAGTCGCGACCCCGCCCGCGACATGCCCCGCGGCCTCATCGCCGGGATGGCGACCCTGCTGGTCTTCGCGGCGCTCATCCTCCTCTTCGGGCCCGGCGGGGCGGGCTCGGCGGCGATACAGGACTCCGACAACCCGCTGCCGCTTGCCGTGAAGACGGCATACGGCGGCGGCAATGCCCTCTCCACCTTCGTCAACATCGCGGGGCTTGCCGGCCTGATCGCGAGCTTCTTCTCCATCATCTTTGCCTACTCGCGCCAGATGTTCGCCCTCTCCCGGGCCGGCTACCTTCCGAGACTACTCTCCGTGACGAGCGGACGGAGAACGCCGTGGGTGGCGCTCGTGGTGCCGGGCGTCATCGGCTTTATCCTGGCGCTCACGGGCGATGGGGCGCTCCTGATCAACATAGCGGTCTTTGGGGCCACCATCTCCTACGTACTGATGATGCTCTCGCACATCGTGCTCAGGAGGCGCGAGCCGGGCCTGGAGCGACCCTACCGTACGCCGGGAGGCGTCGTCACCTCCGGCATCGCGCTCGTCCTGGCGGTTGCGGCGGTCGTCGCTACCTTTATAGTGGACCCGAGGGCGGCGTTCATCATGGTCGGCGTCTACGCGGCGTTCATCGCCTACTTCGCGCTCTACAGCCGCCATCACCTCGTCGCCCAGGCGCCCGAGGAGGAGTTCGCCACCATAGAGAGGGCCGAGGCCGAACTGGCCGGAAGCTAAGGGGAGAGTATGGAGACAGCGAGAAAGCACGGAAGCCTCGACC
>JBFLXF010000508.1:0-2646 GCA_040757515.1 Actinomycetota bacterium | reverse complement strand
CGCGAGAGCCCGGACGCGATGGTAAAGCTCGCCGCCAGACACCGCCTCGTGAGCATGGAGTACGAGCGCCCGAGTCTGGAGGAGGTCTTCCTCACCTACTACGGTCAGAACGGAGGCGGACGATGAGCGCGAAGCACGTGGCGAGGCGGGGAACGCTCCCCGCCCTGGTGTTGCATACTTTGAGGCTGCAGTCGAGGAGCGTGCTCGTCTGGGGCGCGGCGCTCGGACTCTACAGCGCCGCCATCGTCGCATCGTTCGTTACCTTCGAGGGCAGCGCCGACCAGTTGAACCGGTTGCTGGAAGCATATCCGGAGGGGCTCCTGGAGGCGTTCGGGATCACGGACCTCGGCGACGTCAGGAACTACATGCAGTCGCAGGTCTTCATCCTGGCCCCTCTCGCGCTTGCTTTCTTCCCCATACTCGCCTCCGCGAACGCCATAGCGGGTGCCGAGGAGCGCGGCACGATAGACGTTCTGCTCGGCAACCCGCTGCCGCGCTGGCAGCTCGTCGTCGGCAGCTTCGCCGCCACGGCCATCTCTCTGCTCGGCATCCTGGCCATCGTGGGGCTTCTGACCTGGGGGGCGGCGGTGCTCGTTGATGTTGACCTCTCGCTGGAGAGCACGGTGGATGCCGTGCTCAACATGTGGCCTGTGTGTCTCTTTTTCGGCGGGCTGGCGATGTTGGGTTCGGCTCTCTTCCACCGCCGGGCGCTCGCCATAGCCCTACCCTCCTTCGTGCTTTTCGCGATGTACCTCGTGGACGCCGTGGGGCGCGCCTCCGAGGATCTCGAAGACCTCAGACCCTACTCTGTCTTCTACTACTACGGCTCCGCCATCGAGAACGGAATAGACTGGGGTAACTTCGCGGGCGTAACCGGTGCCGCCATCCTCTTCGTGGCGCTCGCCGTCCTGGCGTTCCGGGGGCGAAACATCTACACGTAGCTCCACCCTGCTGTGCTAGAGTTTTGCCCGGTATGGAGCGTGACGGTCTGGAGAGGGTGCTTCTAAGGGCGAGGGGTCTGGCTGTGCTGCGCGGCGTCCTGGAGTCCCCGGCTGCGCAGTACATGCTGGAGCTGCTCGGCATCCTCGCCCGCGTGCGACCGGAGTCCGCAGCTGTCGCCCGGACCTTCGGACGACTGTGGGAGGAGCTCGCCCTGGAGCCTTACCGCCTGCTGCCGGACGCCTGGCAGTCGCACTTAGTGGGGCGCCTCCTGGACGACGAGAACGCCTTCTCGCTGGCCTCGGAGATGGACGGGATGAACGCCACGCTCGCAGAACAGGTCCGGAGGGACCTGCGCACACTCGGTGGGCTCTTCCGGCTCGATGGAGAGACGGTGCTCGGCATGGTCGAGGAAGCCGTGGCTGGGGCGCGCGGGATCTGGGTCCCATGGAGCGATCCCGGCGTCGCCGGAGAAGAGTCCCCGAGACACGAAGTGGCGAGGAGGCTGGCGGCGGAGGAGGACTGGGGCCGGTGTCTCGAGCTCGTCTCCGGCTACCACGCCCGGCACGGGGCGGGGCCGTTCGGACGCTACCGGGCATTCCGGTGGACCGGAGACGGGCTGAAACCCGTGGCCCATCCGGACCCGGTGCGGCTTGCGGACCTCGTCGGCTACGAGCGGGAGCGGGAGCCCCTGGTCCTCAACACCGAGCGTTTTCTGCGCGGTCTGCCCGCCCACCACGCCCTGCTCTACGGGCTCCCCGGCACCGGCAAGTCCTCGACCGTCAAGGCCATCGCCCGTGAGTACGGTGACAGGGGCCTGCGGCTCGTTGAGATCGCGAAGGAGGATCTCGGAGATCTTCCGGAGGTGCTGGAGTTGCTGCGCGGGCGCGCCCCGCGCTTCGTGCTATTCGTGGACGACCTCTCATTTGAGGAGCACGAGGTCGAGTATAAGGCTCTAAAGGCGCTCCTCGAGGGGAGCGTCGAGGAGCCGCCAGAGAACGTGCGCGTCTATGCTACTTCTAACCGCCGCAACCTCGTGCGGGAGAGTTTCGCAGATCGCGGCGATGGCATCGCCGGCGACGACGTGCACGCCCGCGATACGATGCACGAGAAGCTCTCGTTGGCGGCCCGCTTCGGGTTGCGCGTGACCTTCCCGACCCCGGACCAGAAGCAGTACCTGGAGATAGTCGCCGGACTCGCGGGACGGCGGGGGATCGAGCTGCCCGAAGAGGAGCTTGTCGAGCGGGCGCTGCTCTGGGAGCGCTGGCACTCCGGGCGCAGCGGGCGCACGGCCAGGCAGTTCGTGGACGAGCTGGAGGCCGAGCTCTCGGAGGGTTAGATCTTCTCGGCGAGTATCCGCTCCAGGTCCGCGTCCAGCGCGCGGGCAGCCTCCTCCGGGCTCTGTGCGCCAGAGAGCGACTCGTGAAAGCGGCGGGCCATAGCGAGCGACATGTCGCGGTAGAACGGGGTCGCCGGGCGGGAGCGGACGTTCCTTATCGCCGCCCTGCCGAGCGAGATCACGGGGACCTTCGAGAGGATCTCCGCGTCCTCATAGCACTCCTTGAGCGTCGGCAGGAACCCGCCCTTCAGCGCCCGCTCCTTTTGCCGCTCGGGGGCCGTAAGGTAGCGGACGAATTCCCAGGCGGCCTCCCGCTTCTCCTCCGAGGCGGCGTTCAGCATCAGGTTCCAGCCGCCGAGGCCGCTGTA
>JBFLXF010000507.1:0-2650 GCA_040757515.1 Actinomycetota bacterium | reverse complement strand
GAGCAGCAGGCGCAGCGCGGGAGTCGGCTCCAGAGCGGGCGGCTCCGCACCTGCCCGGCGGAGCTCTTCCAGAATTTGGTCGGCCTCCCTCTCCAGCTCCGGCGGGACCCCGCCCGCGTCCGGCAGGCTCACCCCCGTCTCCGAGACCCGAAGCACCTTCGAAGCCAGCTCCCAGACGAGCGCGTCGGCGAGCCGTGGCGAGAGCCCCGTAGCCGTCCTCGCCCCGGCGACCGCAAGCTCCGGGCTCTCGGGATGCTCCTCCGCCCGCCGCCTCAGCGCGTCCACCAAGCGCTCCCTCGCGGCCTCGATCTCGCCCGCGGGCGCGTACAGCTCCCCGACGAGTGCGACCTCGGGGGAGTCCTCCGCCGCCGCAGCCACCTCGCCGGGATCGGCGGAGAGGATGAGTGAGAGTTCCTCGGCGGTCGCCCCTTCCTTGAGAGAGCGGGCGAGAGCGAGCGGGACGGTCCTTGAGAGGTCGCCGCTCTCCAGCGCCTCGAGCCAGGGGAGGTCGGGCCTGCGCCCGGCCGGGTAGGGATCGAGCACGGTGCCGCCGCCGACCGTGATCTGGGGCGCCATCGAGCGCAGCACGAAGCGGTCGCCGGGAAGCAGGATCAGGGGGTCTTCAAGCCTGAGCCGGGCGAAGTCGCTCTCGCCGGAGAGCAGCTCCTCGCGCCCGGGCAGCCTCACCCGGACGTTCGTCGAGCGCGTCCCGTGGTGGAGCCTCAGGCGCGATCCGTGCCGCAGGGGTTTCGCGCTCTCGAGCAGCCTAAGGCGCGCGTCGAACCAACGCGACGGGGCGACGGGCCGGGAGAGCAGCACCTCCCCCGCCTCCACCTGCGAGAGCTCGACGCCTGCGAGGTCGAGCGCCGTGCGCGCGCCCGCGCGGGCGACCTCCGCCGGGCGCCCGTGGTTCTGGATGCCGCGCACCCGCGGCCTCGCTCCCGATCCGGTATGCAGCGTGTCGCCGACCCGGATCTCGCCACTCCACAGTGTCCCCGTGACGACGACCCCGATCCCCTTCAGCACAAACGCGCGGTCGACCGGGAGCCGCACGAGCCCGCCGGCACGGTGAGCCTCCGGAGGCTCCGCCGCCAGAGCGTCGAGCGCACGCAGCAGCGCATCCACTCCCTCGCCGGTCACGCCGCTCACCCGTACCACGGGGGCAAGGATCCCCACCGACTCCAGGAGCTCCTCGACGTCGAGCTGCGCCAGCTCAGCCGTCTCCTCGTCCACGGCGTCGACCTTCGTGAGCGCCACGACGCCGCTCTCCACGCCGAGGACGCGCAGCACGTCGAGGTGTTCGCGCGTCTGGGGCATCACGCCGTCGTCGGCGGCAACGACAAGCAAGAAGGCGTCTACCCCGGTGGCGCCCGCGACCATATTCTTGACGAACTTCTCGTGGCCCGGGACGTCGACCAGACTCGCCCGCCGCCCGCCCGGCAGCTCCAGCTCCGCGTAGCCTGGAACGATGGAGATGCCCCGCCGGTGCTCCTCCTCGAGCCGGTCGGTGTCCGTGCCGGTCATGTAGCGCACGAGCGTCGTCTTGCCGTGGTCCACGTGTCCGGCAGTCCCGATCGTGAGGGCTATGGGCGATGCCTCTTCAGCCAAGCGCGCCCCTCACTGCCTCCACGACCGCCTCCTCGTCGCCGGGCAACAGCGTGCGCGCGTCGAGCCACAGCCTCCCGTCCTGCACCCGTCCCACCACCGGTGGGTCTGCGGCGCGCAGGCGTCCCGCCAGCGTCTCGGGATCCATCCCGCCGAGCACGACGGCAAAAGAGGGAATCTCGTGGAGCGGCAGCGTCCCGCCACCGCTGCGCGCCACCGAAGGCTCGACCGCGACGGCAAGCTCCGGGACGGAGCGCTCCATCTCCTCCGCCAGCCTCCTGGCGCGCCCCTCGACCTCCGCGGCTCCGGCGCGCAGCATCCTCTGCGCCGGGAGCTCCTCCGCCTCACCCTCGAGGTAGGCGGAGAGGGTCGCCTCCAGGGCCGCGAGGCAGAGCTTGTCCGCGCGCAGGGCGCGGGCGAGAGGGTGACGTCTCATGCGAGAGATCAGGCGCGATGAGCCCGCGGCGATCCCCGCTTGCGGCCCGCCGAGCAGCTTGTCACCGGAGAAGAGGACGACCTCGGCCCCGTCCCGGACGAGGCCCCTCACGAGCGGCTCGTCGCCGAAGGGCAGCAACGCCCCGCTCCCCGCGTCGGCGATAACGGGCGGACCGAGGGCGGCGAGCTCCGCCACGCCCACCGATTCGGTGAAGCCCCGGACCTCGAAGTTCGAGGGGTGGACCCAGAGGATGGCTCGCGTAGCCTCGCCCATGGCGACCTCGTAGTCGGAGAGCCGGGTGCGGTTGGTGGTGCCCACCTCCCGCAGGCGCGCCCCCGAGAGCGCGAGCACCTCCGGGATACGGAAACCGCCCCCGATCTCGATGAGCTGACCGCGCGAGACGATGACCTCCGGACTCTCCCCATCTCCCGGCGAATCGGCGACGACAGCGGAGAGTGCGAGCAGCGTCGCACCCGCGCAGTTGTTGACGACGAGTGCGTCCTCGGCTCCGGTCAGTTCCCTAAGCAGCGGGACGGCGTGCTCGTAGCGAGAGCCCCGGGTGCCGGAGGCTAGATCGTACTCCAGGTTCGAGTAACGGGTGGCCGCCTC
>JBFLXF010000506.1:0-2651 GCA_040757515.1 Actinomycetota bacterium | reverse complement strand
AGATCGAGGTGGAGTAAGAACGCGGGCGGTGAGAGACTTCGTTGCCAGAAAGGTGAGCGAGCTTCTCAGCCACCCGGCCGTTCGCGAGGCGCTGCGGGCGGCGGGTCCGGCGGCGAGCCGGGCGGCGGCTCATGGCGTCCGGGAGTTCGCCAGGAGGTTCGCCCAGGAGTATGAGAGAGAGCGCAAGAGGCGCTGAACGGCGCGATGTTTGGCGCGTAGGGGCGCCGGTAGTAAGATACCTTTAACGGATTCTAGTAAGTATTCAGCGGGAGATGCGCATGGCGGAGAACGGGCACGTAACAGGCACTTTCAGGGTCAAGAGCGGGATGGCCGAGATGCTCAAGGGCGGCGTCATCATGGACGTGGTGGACGCCGAACAGGCGAAGATAGCCGAGGAGGCGGGAGCGGTCGCCGTGATGGCTCTGGAGAGGGTGCCGGCGGACATCCGCGCCCAGGGTGGGGTGGCGAGGATGAGCGACCCGGAGAAGATCGCGGAGATCCAGGAGGCCGTCAGCATCCCCGTGATGGCGAAGGCCCGCATCGGACACTTCGTCGAGGCGCAGGTGCTCGAAGCGCTCGAGGTGGACTACGTGGACGAGTCCGAGGTTCTCACCCCCGCCGACGAGAGGAACCACATAGACAAGTGGGCGTTTACCGTACCGTTCGTGTGCGGGGCGACTAATCTGGGCGAAGCCTTGCGGCGTATCGGCGAGGGGGCGGCCATGATACGCTCCAAGGGCGAGGCCGGCACCGGCAACGTCGTCGAGGCCACCCGCCACATGCGCGCCATCACCGGCGGCATAAGGCGCCTGACCACTTTAGGCCCTGAGGAGCTGATGAGCGAGGCGAAGGAGCTTGGGGCGCCCTACGAGCTTGTGAAGTGGGTTGCGGAGAACGGCAGGCTACCGGTCGTGCTCTTCACGGCGGGGGGCATAGCGACGCCGGCCGACGCGGCGATGATGATGCAGCTCGGGGCCGACGGGGTGTTCGTCGGGAGTGGCATCTTCAAGAGTGGGGATCCCGCCCGCAGGGCGCGGGCCATCGTGCAGGCGACGACGCACTTCAGGGATCCGAAGGTGATCGCCGAGGTGAGCCGGGGCCTCGGGGAGGCGATGGTCGGGCGCGGGATGGAGGAGCTCGCGGAGGGAGAGCGGCTGGCGACCCGTGGCTGGTAACGACGGCAGAAAGAAGATCGGGGTTCTCGCCCTGCAGGGCGACTTCCGGGAGCACGCGCAGGTGCTGCGCGGGCTCGGCGTGGAGCCGGTGGAGGTGCGGAAGCTCGAGGACCTGGAGGACCTTGCCGGCCTGATCGTGCCGGGTGGCGAGTCCACGGCCATCGGGAACCTGATGGTCCACTCGGGGCTCCTGGACGGCGTGCGCAGTTTCTTCTACCGGGGCGGTCCGGTGTGGGGCACGTGCGCCGGTATGGTGCTCGCAGCCTCGGCGACCACGGGACCGAGGCAGCCGCTTCTGGGCCTGATGAACGCGCTCGTGGAGCGTAACGGCTTCGGGCGGCAGGTCAGGTCTTTCGAGGCGGAGTTGGACGTCAAGGGCTTCGATAAGCCATTTACCGGCGTCTTTATCCGGGCGCCGTTCTTCGAGGACGTGGGGCCCGGGGTAGAGGTTCTCGCCGAGATAGATGGCAAGGTGGTCGCGGCCAGGGGTGAGAACATTCTGGTCACGGCGTTCCACCCGGAGCTGACCGAGGACACGAGGTTTCACGAGTACTTCTTGCGGGAGGTGTGCGGACTAGATGAGCGGTCATAGCAAGTGGTCCACGATAAAGAGGAAGAAGGGTGCCCAGGACGCCAAGCGTGGGGCGCTCTTCGGCAAGCTCTCGCGCGCGATCACGGTCGCCGCTCGCGAAGGCGGGGGCGACCCGGATACTAACCCGGCGCTTGCGCTGGCAGTGCAGAAGGCCAAGGACGCCAACATGCCCAACGACAACATCCAGCGCGCCATAGACAAGGGCACGGGCGCCGGTAGCGAGGGCGAGGCGTACGAGAGGATCACCTACGAGGGCTACGCCCCCGGAGGGGTCGCCGTTCTCGTGGACGTCCTGACGGACAACCGCAACCGCGCCGCCTCGGACATCCGCTACATCTTCTCCAAGAACGGCGGCAAGCTCGGTACCACCGGTTCCGTCTCCTACCTCTTCGAGCGGAAGGGCGTCATCCTCGTGCCTAGGGACGGCGTAGACGAGGACGAACTGATGCTGGCTGCTCTCGACGCCGGAGCCGAGGACGTCGAGGAGGGCGAGAACGACTACCGCATAATCACAACGCCCGAGGGTTTCTCCGGCGTGCGAGAGGCGCTGGAGAAGGCGGGCATCGCCTACGAGCAGGCTGAGATCACGATGGAGCCCCAGAACTACGTCCGGCTCGACGCCTCCACCGCCCGCCAGACCCTGCGTCTCATAGACGCCCTCGAGGAAAACGATGACGTCCAGGAGGTCCACGCCAACTTCGACGTGAGCGAGGATGTCATGGCCGAGGTCGCTGGCTAGACGCGGGCGCCTATATTCCTTCGCCGGGCCCGGTGCTGGAGGTAGGGACCGGCTACCGGTGGCCGACGGTGATCGCCGCGGCCTTCATCGTGACCGTTGGGTACGGTGCGATCTTCTACTCCTTAAGCGTCCTGTTCGGGGAGGA
>JBFLXF010000505.1:0-2665 GCA_040757515.1 Actinomycetota bacterium | reverse complement strand
AAGAGACTTTTTGAAGGTCGCCGGGGCGGGGGCGGCGGGAGCCGCCCTGCTCGGCGGACCGTTGGCGTCCGGGTGCGCGAGCTATCTTCCCAGCGGGGGGTCGAGGATGAACGTGGTGGTTGTGATCCTGGACAGCTTGAGGAAGGACCACGTCGGGGTCTACGGAAACGACTGGATAGAGACCCCGAACCTCGACGCGCTCGCCAAGGAGAGCCTGCGCTTCACGCGAGCATACCCCGAGTCCATACCCACGATCCCGGCGCGGCGCGCGATCTACACCGGGATAAGGACGTGGCCGTTCAGGAACTGGGTTCCTCAGAAGGGCGAGACGTTCTTCCCGGCCGGCTGGCAGCGCATCCCGGAGGACCAGTGGAGCGTAGCGGAGATACTGGCCGAGGAGGGCTTCTACACCACCTTGATCACGGACACCCAGCACCAGTTCAAGGCCTCGATGAACTTCCAGCGCGGCTTCGACATCTTCGACTTCATCCGCGGCCAGGAGCGCGACCGCTACCGCTCGGTGCTCTCGGTCCCCGACGAGGAGGTCGCAAAGCGGGTCGTGTCCGGCAACGACCAGAGCATGCGGGACAAGGTCCGCCAGTACCTGGCGAACACGTGGTATCGCAAGAGCGAGGAGGACTGGTTCGCGCCGCAGGTCTTCCGGCGGGCCGGGGAGTTTCTGGAGCTCGCCGGCGAGGGACAGCCGTTCTTCCTCGTCGTTGACTCCTTCGATCCGCATGAGCCCTGGGACCCGCCCGAGAGGTACGTCAGGCTCTACGATGACGACTACGAGGGTCCCGAGCCCATCGTGCCCAACTACTCCGACGACTCCTGGATCGAGGAGCGCGAGCTGCGCAGGATGCGCGCCCTCTACGCGGGGGAGGTCACCATGACCGACCGCTGGCTCGGCGAGTTCCTCAACAGGATGGCCGACGGCGGCTTTCTGGAGAACACCCTGCTCTTCGTCCTCGCCGACCATGGCGTCTCGCTCGCCGAGCACGGATACACCGGCAAGGTGGACCGGGCGCTCTGGCCGGAGCTCACGGATATACCGTTCTTTATCCGGCACCCCGAGGGCAAGGGCGCTGGAGAGACCAGCGACTACTTCGCCTCCGTCCACGACATAGCTCCCACAATCCTGAGCGTGCTCGACATCGAGCCGCGGGGACCGGTGGACGGGCAAGACCTCTCAGTGATTCTCGAGGGTAAGGAGCCCGGGCAGGAGCGCCCGCACTTCACTCTCGGCTACGACGATTACGCCTGGACTCGCGATGAGGACTACGCGATGGTCTGCCGCAACGACGGCGCCGAGGCGCGCCTCTACGACCTGCGCGAGGATCCGAACATGGACCGCGACATCGCCGGCAGACACCCCGACGTGGTGAAGAAGATGTGGAACGAGTACATCCTGGGGGACGCCGGCGGACCCCTTCCCCGGTACTGATGGCCCGGACGCTGCGCGAGGGTAAGAGCGCGGGTTCGCTGGCCGGGCTATGGCGAGCCGCCGTCCGGCTCAGCGTTCTGGCCGCCGTGCCCGGCGGCGCGCTCTGGGCTCTCTCTCCGCTCGGAGTGCGTCTATCTGAGATGAAGTTCAAGACCCCGAACGTCTTCTGGAAGCTCTTCCCGTCGGCGCCGCTCCTGATTCTGATCGGACTCGTGGGGCTGCGGCTGCGCGCCTCGGACCGGCTCGGCTGGCTCGGGCGCGCGGGCTTCTGGGTCGCCGTTGCGGGGATCGTGCTCGTCGTCGCCGGCGATGTGGGAAAGTTCTGGCTCGAGCTGGACAACGTCTACATCATGACGGCGCCGGCCTACCGCTCCTTACGCCTCGGGCTCGTGCTCTTCGCCGCAGGCTCCCTGGCCTTCGGGGTGGACGCGGCACGCAAGGAGGCGCTGCCGGTGTGGGGGGCGCTGCCGTTCTCCGTCGGGGCACTCGCGGGGTTCATCGCCGTACTGCAGGACCTCGGCTCCTTCGGGGCGGGACTCTGGATCTCCTTCGGCGTAGCCTGGCTCTGGCTTGGCCTCTCCGTGCTCGTCGGGGACGCCGCCTCGTTCTGGCGCGCTCGCCGGGCGAAGAAGACGTGAGCCCTCTCCGCCAGAGCCTCTATAATCTAGCGCCGTGACTCACGAAGGCGACCCCAGGCCAGAGGCGAACACCGGACGTCCTGCAGCATCCGCCGGAGATGCGCCCTCCGGCGTGCCCGGCGTCGCGGCCACCGACGTCATCGGCGGCGAGCGGGGCGATACCTACGTTGCCCGCGTGGCGCGCGGGGCCGGGATAAGCACCGCCGGGCAGGGGATAGGCCGGGTGCTCGGCTACCTAGCGCAGGTGATGATCGCGCGCTCCTTCGGACCGGCGGCCTACGGGTTCTACTCTTTGGGTGTCGCGGCGGCGAACGGGGCCCAGATCCTCTCCCGTTTCGGGATGGAGAACGGCGTGGTCCGCTACGTCGCCCACTACCGCGCCCGGGACGACGTGCGGAGGGTGCGCGGCACCATTATCCAGGCCATAGCGGTCTCATTCGCGATGAGCCTCCTGCTCTCGGCCGTCATGTTCTTCGGGGCCGGGTTTATGGCGGAGAGGTACTACGACGAGCCGACGATGGCAACCGTGCTCAGGGCGTTCGCCCTCGCCATGCCGTTCTTCACTTTCATGATGATGGTGCTG
>JBFLXF010000504.1:0-2668 GCA_040757515.1 Actinomycetota bacterium | reverse complement strand
CAAGGAGGAGGACACGCCTGAGGAGGATATCGAGCTGTCGGTGCGCGCGCTGCACGGGCTTGCGGCGCGGGCCATAGACTGGGCGGCGAGCAGAGCTTAGGGGACGAAGAAAGGCGGGGAGGCGTGGATCGGGAGCATTACCGGGAACTTGGGGTCAGTGATCCGGCGGAACTGGCGCGGATAAAAGCCGGCGTCAGCCTCTCGCCTCTGTACAACGAGGACCTGGCGCCGACGGGCCCCGAGGAGAGGACCTGGAGCACCTATAACATCGCGGCGCTCTGGATCGGGATGGCGATAGTCATCACGACCTACACTTTAGCCTCGGGACTCATGGCCGCCGGGATGAACTGGTGGCAGGCGCTACTGACCATCTCTTTGGGCAACTTCATAGTCCTGATACCCATGCTCCTCAACGCCCACGCGGGCACCAAGTACGGCGTGCCGTTCCCGGTCTTCGTGCGCGCCTCCTTCGGGGTGAGGGGAGCGAACTTCGCCGCGATAGCGCGCGCTTTGGTGGCCTGCGGCTGGTTTGGGATACAGACCTGGATCGGGGGGCTCGCCCTCGACGCTCTCATGACCGCCGCCTGGGGCGGGTGGGCGGATGTGCCCGGCCACTCCTTTATCACCTTCTTTATCTTCTGGGGCATACAACTCGCGATCATCCTGACCGGTATAGAGGGCGTGAAGTGGTTCGAGTCCTTCGCCGCGCCGCTGCTGCTCGCCGGCGGCATAGCTCTTCTTATCTGGGGGTTCGTCGCCGTCGGCGGCATAGCCCCCGTGTTCACCAACTCGGCCAGGCTGCAGCAGGGCGACGCTCCGTTCTGGGCACTCTTCTGGCCGGCTCTGGCGGCGAACGTAGGCTACTGGATCACGCTATCGCTCAACATCCCGGACTTCACCCGCTACGCTCAGAGCCAGCGCTCGCAGGTCGTGGGGCAGGCCATCGGACTCCCGCTGACGATGACGGCCTTCAGCTTTATCGGGATTGCGGTGACGGCGGCGACCATCGTCGTCTTCGGCGAGGCGATCTGGGACCCGGTCCAGCTCATTACGCGGCTCGCCAGCGACCTGCCCGTGGTGCTCATCATCGCCATGATCATCATCGTGTTGGCCCAGATCTCGACGAACATGGCCGCGAACGTGGTCTCGCCCTCCTTCGACTTCTCGAATCTGGCCCCGAAGTACATCTCGTTCCGCACCGGGGGGATCATCACCGCGATAATCGGCATCATCTCTTTCCCCTGGATTCTCTACCAGAGCGCCGGGGCGTACATCTTTACCTGGCTCGTGGGTTACGGGAGCCTGCTCGGGGCCATCGGAGCCGTCATGATCGCGGACTACTGGATCCTGCGCCGCCGACGTCTGGACCTGGAGGACCTCTACAGGATGGAGGGCCGCTACGCGTACTCCGGCGGCTGGAACTGGCGCGCCGTAGCGGCGGTACTCATCGGCGTGATCCCGGTCCTGCCCGGCTTCCTGAAGGCAGCCACCACGCCGGGCTTTGCGGGCGTCTTCGAGAATCCGACCTTTATCGAGAGCCTCTACAACTACGGCCTGTTCTTCACATTCGGCGTGGCGGGGGTGGCGTACCTGATCCTCTCCATGATCGGGGGCCGCGCCACCGAGCCCGCCGAGCAGCCGGAGACGGCGTAGGACGGGGAGCCTCGTGCGAGGCTACCATCCTCGGCCTCTTTTTCTGGCGGGACGCTGTGGACGTGCTCAGTCCCCGGACCGCGTTTTTCGCCCTCTTCGCCGCCGTCGGCCAGCTTGCGGGCGCGGTCGACGGCCGGTTGAGCGAGGAGGGGGCGCCGGACTCCGGCGGGCGGGAGACCGCCTCCCGGTTGGGATCTACCCGGCTTTGGGCGGGGGGAGGGCAGCCGCGGGGCACGCAAGAGACTGAGGGAGGCAAAGATGGATTTTGGCGTAACCTTCCAGACCAACCCTCCGGCCAGGCGGGTCATCGAGCTGACGCAAAGAGCCGAGCGGCTCGGGTTCACCCACGCCTGGACCTTCGACTCGCACATCCTCTGGGAGGAGCCCTACGTCATCCACTCGCAGATGCTCGCGGCTACCGAGCGCATGGTCGTGGGTCCCTTCGTCACCAACCCGGTGAGCCGCGATCCGTCCGTCACCGCCTCTACCTTCGCGACCCTCAATGAGATGTTCGGCAACCGCACTATCTGCGGCATCGGGCGCGGCGACTCGGTGGTACGCGTCCTGGGGCGCAAGCCGACGACGCTGCGGCAGCTCGAGCGGGCCATGCACGTCATCAAGGAGCTGGCCGAGGGCCGCGAGGTGGACTACGACGGCACGAAGGTGCGCATCCCGTGGGTCCGGGGAGGCAAGCTCGACGTGTGGATGGCAGGCTACGGGCCGAAGGCCCTGGACCTCGTGGGGCACAAGGCCGACGGGTTCATCTTGCAGCTGGCGGACCCCGTGATCCTGGAGTGGACCCTCGACCATGTTCGCGAAGCCGCGAGGGATGCAGGCCGCGACCCGAAGGAGATAAAGGTCTGCGTCGCCGCCCCTGCTTACGTTGGAGACGACCTGGCCCACCAGCGCGATCAGTGCCGGTGGTTCGGCGGCATGGTCGGCAACCATGTCGCCGACCTCGTTGCGAGGTACGGCGAAGGGAGCGAGATCCCCACCGCCCTCACCGACTACATAA
>JBFLXF010000503.1:0-2671 GCA_040757515.1 Actinomycetota bacterium | reverse complement strand
CCGGGCCACGGCTTCTTGATGACCAGGTTGCCCATGCCGGCGCCCTCTATCTCGTTGCCCTCCTCGTCGTAGATTCCGGGAAAGATGCCCGGGAACGGAAGGGTGGCGCTACCCGGCTTCGTCGTCGTGATGCCCGGCAAGGGCGTGATCATGATCCCGCCCGTCTCTGTCTGCCACCAGGTGTCCACTACCGGACAGCGGCCGCCACCGATGTGCTCGTGGTACCACTCCCATGCCCGCGGGTTGATCGGCTCTCCCACAGACCCCAGCAGCCGCAGGGATGACAGGTCGTGCTTCTCGACGGGCCCGGTCCCCTGCTTCATGAACGCCCTGATCGCCGTGGGCGCCGTGTAGAGGATCGTAACCCCATGCCGCTCGATGTTGTCCCAGAAACGGTCAGGCCCCGGGTAGCTCGGGGTGCCTTCGAACATGAGAGCCGTCGCCCCGTTGGCCAACGGCCCGTAGACGATGTAGGAGTGCCCTGTGACCCAGCCGATGTCGGCCGTACACCAGTAGACGTCGTCGTCCTTGAGATCGAAGACCCACTTGGTCGTCGCCTTTACGTGGGTCATGTAGCCGCCGGTGGTGTGGACGATGCCCTTGGGCTTGCCGGTCGAGCCGGAGGAGTAGAGGATGTAGAGCAGGTGCTCGGAGTCGAGCTCCTCCGCCGGGCACTCCTCGTCGGCGCTCTCCATCAACTCGTGCCACCAGCGGTCGCGGCCCTCTACGAAGTTCACCTCATCGCCGGTACGCCGCACCACCACGACGTTCTCGACCGTCGGCGCGTCCTCCAGCGCCTCGTCGGCGTTCTGCTTGAGCGGCGTCCGCTTGCCACCGCGCGGACCGGTGTCTGCGGTGATGAGGACCTTCGCCTCGGCGTCGTTTATGCGGTCGCGTAGCGAGTCCGCAGAGAAGGCGCCGAAGACGACCGAGTGCGGAGCGCCGATGCGGGCGCAGGCGAGCATCGCGATGGGAAGCTCGGGGATCATGGGCAGGTAGATGGAGACCGTATCCCCCTTTTGCACCCCGAGGTCCTTGAGGACGTTGGCGAACTTCTTGACCTCCGCCGTAAGCTCGGAGTAGGTGAAGGTGCGAATGTCGCCGGGCTCGTCGCCCTCCCAGATAAGGGCGGTCTTGTCGCCCTTGCCTTGCTCGACCTGGTAATCCAGGCAGTTGTAAGCGGCGTTGATCCTACCGCCAACGAACCACTTAGCCTCGGGCGGATCCCACTCCAGGACCCTCTCCCACTCCCTGAACCAGTGCAGCTCGCGAGCGCGCTCAGCCCAGAACGCCTCGTAGTCTCTCTCGGCCTCCTCATAGATAGAGGGATCGTTTATGTTCGCGCGCGAGGCGAACTCCTCCGGCGGCTCGTAGGTTCGGACGGTCGCTTCTTCGGTCATGCGAGCTCCTTTCCCCTTTTACACTGCGGACCCGTCCCCCCGGCCCATCGGCCGGCGTGAGAGCGGGCGGGGCAGTCTCACCACGAGGGGACTAGCCTCCGGGTTGCGCCGGACCGGTCTCCCGGGCGACCTTCGCCGGTAACCCGCTTTTCATGGAGCCGGAGCCCCCTCTCGGCGCTTCACCCCACTTTCGAATGTACATTATTACCCGATTCCTCGCGGGTCAATCAGAATCTCCTCCAGACAGCCGCCGAAGACGCCTCTCGAACCGCGCCGCCGCGCGCTCGTCTCCGGCCGCCCGGAGCACCTCGGCGGCGCGGCGAGAGATCCGGGCGGCCTCCTCTCTCTGACCGCGGAACTCGTAGAGAGCAGCGAGCCTCTCGTAGCAAAAGGTTCCGGCATGTCCCAGTTCGACTGCGGCGAGGCAGTGCTCCTCGAAGCGAGACAGTTCCTCCTCATCGCGCCGGTTTTGGAAGTGCGCCTGCGCTAGAGCCACGTGCGCGAGCTGCCGCTCCTCAACCGTCTCCGAAAACTCAAGCGCCGCCGCGCCGAGCCTCCGGGCCAGGTCCAGATCCCTCGAGTGAGCCGCCCTCATGGCCGTGGCGGCGAGCAGGACGGAGGGCGTGGCGGCCGGATCCCCGGCGGCGTAGGCCCGGAGAGTGCCACAGACAGCGTTCTCCTGTTCCGGGATATCCAGAGCCGCGTGGCGGGAGAAGCCGTCGCGATCCTCGCCAGAGAGGCCCGCGAGGTAGCCTGCGAGATCCTCCCAGCTTCCCAACTCACCCCCTTTGACGCGCCGGCGTCCGGATTCTAGAAGAAAGCCCCCGGACGTGCAGGGCGATGCCGCAAGAGGGTCAACATGAAATATTTGTTAAACTTCTCGCGTCCATGGCTTCGAAGGTCGCAGAGATAAGGACGCAAGTTAGGGATCTTCTGGGCAGGGAGGATTGGATCTACCTGCTCAGCCTGCTTCTACCGCTCTTTCTCTACAACGTCTCGCTGAAGGTCGCGAGAATCCTCACCCAGCTGGAGGTGCCGGGCCCTCTGGGCTTTCTCGACCAGCTTCGCTCCGACGTGCTCTTCAACCTGGGGTATGCGGTGCTCTGGATAGGTCTGTTCGCCCTGGCGAGGCGGGGCGTCGGGCGTGCGATGGTTCTGGCGCTCTTCCACCTCTCGGCGATCCTGGTCGCCCTCATCACGACGAGCGCGCACTCCTTCTACTCGACGACCGGCTCGATCCTGGACTGGAGCTACCTGCTGGTCTTCTTCTC
>JBFLXF010000502.1:0-2674 GCA_040757515.1 Actinomycetota bacterium | reverse complement strand
CG
Source organism: Actinomycetota bacterium (assembly GCA_040757515.1). Taxonomy (GTDB): domain Bacteria; phylum Actinomycetota; class Rubrobacteria; order Rubrobacterales; family Rubrobacteraceae; genus JBFLXF01. Next base: position 2,672 of record JBFLXF010000502.1, on the reverse strand, counting down.
ACTGGGCGCAGCGCAAGATCGGTGCCCCTGAGTACTTCCGCGGGTCGCCGGGGCTGACGGAGAGGGCGGCGCGGTGGTTGGTGGAGAGGGAGCCCAGGTGTATCGGTTGCGACTTCTTCGAGGAGCCCGCCGCCCGCACCCCCGGCTGGACCGCCGACCGGTTCGTCGTGCACAATGTGATCCTGGGCGCGGGCATCCCGCTGGTGGAGGGCCTCGTCAACCTGCGGGAGCTGCCGCCGCGCTGCGAGTTCTTCGCGCCCTTCTACAAGTTCTCCGGCGTGGAGAGCGCCCCTGCCCGCGCCTTCGCCCTGATCGAGAGATGAACGCCCCCGTAAAGCTGCACCTGGTGCGGCACGGGGAGGTCGCCTCGCACCGCGGAGACATCCCCGTGACCGAAGCGGGTCTGGCGGTGGCGGAAGAGGCTGGACGGCGGCTCGCCGGGGACCTGGTGCTCGACGAGGAGGTCCACTTCCTGTACGCTCCCACTCGCCGGGCGCGTGAGACGGCGGCGGCGATCCGCGAGGGCGTCGCCGCCGGAGCGGAACGGGCGCGGTTGCTCCCGCCTGTCAGGGAGTGGGCCCTGAGAAACCCGGACCTCTACGTCGCGGGCCGTCGGGTGGAGATGGTTAGTACCCCGGAGGCCCTGTCGGGACAGGTGCCGCATCTCGGGGCGAAGGAGCTCGCCGGCCACCGTTTCTTCCGCGAGTTCTGGGCTTCCCCGGATCGCGTCGGCTACTGGGTCGGACACCCGGAGCCACCCGGCGAGGACGCCGGCGCGGTTGCGCGGCGCGTGCTGACCTTCGCCGCGAGCCTGCTCGATCTCCCTGCAGAGCGACCCGAACGTCGCATTTGCGTCACTCACTCGCCGGTGCTGCGTGCCTTCCTGCGCCGCTACGTGACAGACGAAGATCCCGGCGAGCCGGACTATCTGGAGTCTGTGGACCTTATCCTGATCCCTGGAGGTCCGCTATACGCTGCCTTCCGCGGGCTGCGCAGGGTACTGCCCTCTCCGGCGAGCGGGTTCGGTGCACCGACCTCCTCTATGCCCGGAGATGCCCGGGCCCCGGATTCGTCTCCCTGCGGGAGATCGGAGACGGGCGTAGAATAGGCGGGGCACAGAGGAGGAGGTTACATGAAGATAAACAACGAGTTTACGGTGGGAGTGCCCGTCGAGACGGCATGGGAGGGCCTGCTGGACCTGGAGAGGATCGCGCCGTGCCTTCCGGGGGCGGCCATCCAGGAGTCCGAGGGCGACCGCCGCTACAAGGGCACGATGAAGGTGAAGATCGGTCCGATCACCGCCAACTACAGAGGCACCGTGGAGATCAAGGAGGCTGACGAGGCGAACCGCCGGGCCGTCATAAGGGCGACGGGCCGCGACGCGCGCGGACAGGGCACCGCCTCGGCCACGATTACCTCGACCCTCGAGGGCCAGGGCGAGACCACGAAGGTCAGCGTGGAGACGGACATGCACCTGACCGGACGCGCCGCGCAGTTCGGGCGCGGCATCGCTCAGGATGTGGCGGCGAAGATGCTGCAGCAGTTCGCGGACTGCCTCGAAGAGGAACTTGCCGGACAGCGCGGGAGAGTTGCGGAGACCGCCGGTACATCCTCGGGCGCGGAGGCCTCCGGAGACGGTGCGAGAGAGGGCGAGCCTCCGCCCGTCACGCCCGTAGGTGGGACCGGGACTCTGGGGCGCGTGGTCAGCGCGGAGCCCGGCACACCGGTCGCCGGTACGGGTTCGGTCGAGGGCACCGTGGTCTCGGGCGGCGGCCCGTCGGAGCCGGCCGCTGCGGCCGCGAGAACCGCCGGGGAGGAGCAGCCGGGTGCCGGTACGCCGCCCCGACGCGAGGAGCCGGAGGCCTTCGACCTGGGAGCCGCGAGCCAGGAGGCGATACTCAAGCGGGCTGCCCCCGTGCTCGCCGGGGCCGGGCTGCTTCTCTTTATCGTCTGGCTGATCCGGCGCCGCTAGATCCGCTTACTCTCCGTAGGAGACCACGCGCGCCATGCCGGTCTCCATGTGGTAGGCGTTGTGGCAGTGGAAGAACCAGTCGCCGGGGTTGTCCGCGAGGAAGTCGAAGGCGAGTCGCCCCATGTGCGGCTCGACCATCACAGTGTCCTTGAAGGGGCCGCGCCCGGTGCCGTTGCGGACCTGGAAGAAGTGGCCGTGCAGGTGCATGGGATGGACCATCATGCTCCGGTTCTGCATCTCGAAGCGCACCCACTCGCCCTCGCGCACGTCCAGGGTGTCGGCGTTCGGGTAGGGCTGGCCGTCTATGGCCCACGCGTAGCTCCCGTGGCCGCCGGAGAGCGTTAGCCGGTGTGTCCTGTCCGGTCCGCCGAGAAAGGTGTCTTTGGGGAAGGAACGCTCCCTGGCATCCTTGAGGTCCGCGTAGGTGAGGAGCCTGCCGTTGAGTTCCCGCGGCAGCGAACCCGTCGGCGGGGGAGACTCCCCGGAGCTCTCCCGGTAGCGCAGCACGGCGCGGGCGAGGCCGTTCTTGTTCTCGGGAACGGCGGCCAGTTGCCAGACGCCGGGGTTGTTGGCTTCGAGTATCGCGTCGTAGCGCTCGCCCATGCCGATCCTCAGCGCCTCCACCGTCACGGGCTCGACGGGCTGTCCGTCGGCGTGGGTGACGGTGAGGCGGTGTCCGGCGGCCGCGAAGCGGAAGACG
>JBFLXF010000501.1:0-2678 GCA_040757515.1 Actinomycetota bacterium | reverse complement strand
TCGGCATCTGCCGCGGGATGCAGGTGCTCAACGTGGCGCTCGGTGGGACGCTCTACCAGGACCTGCCGAGCCAGCTTGGGCGGGAGGAGATCAAGCACCGCCAGGAGACGCCCAAGTGGCAGCCGACGCACGAGGTCGAGATCCGGGAGGGCACCCGTGTGGCCGGGATCGCGGGCGACGCGCGCCTCAAGGTCAACTCCTACCATCACCAGGCGATCAAGGACCTCGCCGACGGCTTGGTGGTCTCCGCACGCTCCTCTGACGGCGTCGTGGAGGCCGTGGAGTACCGCGACCTCTCGGAGCGCTGGATCCTGGGCGTCCAGTGGCACGCCGAGGCTATGCGCGAGGCCGCCCCGGGCCAGCGGGCTTTCTTCGAGGCGCACGTCGCAGCCGCCGAACGCCACGCCCTGCGCCGCGCTGCGGCCTAGAGAAGCGGCCCGCGACGCTGCCGGAGAGGGACACCGGGAGGGGAGCCTTCTTTACGATCGAGGGCCTGGACTTCTCCGGAAAGTCCACCCTTGTGCGCGCCCTGCGGTCTCTGCTGTCGGGTACGGAGCCGCCGGCTCACTTCACGAGGGAGCCGGGCGGAACCCCGACGGCAGAGCGCATCCGCGAGGTGTTGCTAAACCCTGCGCTGGAGATGGACCCCTGGACTGAGGCCTATCTCTACGCCGCCGCCCGCGCCGACCACGCGCGGCGGGAGATACTGCCTCGCCTTCTGCGCGGCGAGAGCGTGATCTGTGAGCGCTATCTGGACTCCAGCATTGCGTACCAGGGCTACGGGCGCGGACTCGGGGCGGAGGCCGTGCGCGAGCTGAACTCCTGGGCCGTCGAGACGGTCATGCCGGACAGGACCTTCTACCTGCGCCTCGACGCCGCCGAGCGCGAGCGGCGCGCGGCCGCGCTCGAAGCCCCGCTCGACAGGATAGAGTCGATCGGCGCGGACTTCATGCGGCGCGTCGAGCGGGGCTTCGAGGAGATCGCGCGCGCCGATCCGCAGAGGGTAGCGGTCCTCGACGCGAGTCTGCCGGCCGAAGAGCTTGCGCAGACTGTGCTTAGGGAGATCCGGGCGCTGCAATATACTCGGGGGGACGGCTCTGCGGACCGGAGGGATTGCGGTGCCTGACGTTCGGACATTCGAGGGCATCATCGGCAACGAGGCCGCGTTGCGGCTCCTGGAACGTGCGCTGGAGAGGGGCGAGATCTCGCACGCCTACCTTTTCCATGGTCCGTCCGGCGTCGGCAAGCGCACGGTCGCGCGCCGCTTCGCGGCTGCCCTCGTCGCCGGAGGCGACCCGTCGGCCGGGGACCGCGCGCGGCGCGGTCTGCACCCGGACGCCGTGGAGGTCGTTCCGGAGGGCTCCTTCACCACGATAGGGCAGGTGCGGGAGGTGATCCGGCAGGCGTCCGGGCGACCTTTCGAGGGGGCGCGCCGCGTCTTTATCCTGGAGGCCGACACGCTCAACGTGCAGGCTGCGAACGCTCTGCTCAAGACCCTGGAGGAGCCCGAGAGCGCGGCGGTCTTTCTCCTGCTTGCGGCCTCGCGCGAAGGGGTGTTGCCGACGATAGCCTCGCGCGCCCAGGCCGTTCGGTTCAATCCTGTGCCTCTGCGGGACGTGGAAGCGTTCCTCGCCGCAAGAGGCATTGCGGAGCCTCACGTTCCGGCGGCGCTCGGACGCGGCAGCATCGGGCTTGCGCTGCGCTACGCAAGAGAAGGCGAGCTCAGAGAGCTGCGAGAGGCAGTGTTCGAGGCGGGCCTGCTCGTCGTAGGGGACTTTGAGCGGCGGCACCGGGCCGCAGCCGCCGTCGTGGCGCGCGCGGAGGCAGTGGGCGCGGCGCGGGAGGCGGCGTATCTGGAGGCGGTGGAGGAGCCGGACCGGCGGGCGAAGGAGGCTGCGAGGCGGGCCGGGAGGGCGGCGCGGGACGGGGCAGTGCGGGAGGCGCTAGAGCTTCTCGCGCTTCTGTACCGGGACGCGGCGGTCATAGCGGCAGGGTCGGAGGGACTTGTCGCGAACCAGGACCGGATCGAGGAGATACGGCGCGCCGTCGAAGATTATCCGGGAGCGGACTGGGCCGAGGCAGCGATGGAGGCGGGGGAAGCTCGTTCGGCGCTTGCGTATAATGTCGCACCGGAGGCCATCCTGGAGGTGACCCTATCGCGGACGCGGCGCAAGATACTCGGAGCCTTCCCCGTCTCGTAGACGTTCGCATCCCCGGCTGGGGGACGCCGAGGCTGTGCCATGCCCGTGATCTGGACCTGCGCGTGGGCTACAGGGTCGTGGTCGAGACCGAGGTGGGGGAGTTCATCGGGCGTGTGGCGCTCACCCCTCGCCGCCGCGAGCCATACACGGAGCCGTACGAGATCCTGCGCCTCGCCACCGAGGAGGACGAGGCCGAGGAGAGCCGGCACCGGGAGCTGGGGCGTGAGATCCGGACGGAAGCGCAGAAGCTCGCCCGCGACCACGGCGTCGAGAAGGTGAGCTTTATCGGCTGCGACGTCTCTCTGGACGAGAGATATGTCGAAGTGAAATACCAGTCCGAGGAGCGGACCCCCGACCTCTCCGCCGTCAGAAGGGGACTGGAGCGTACCTACAACATGAGCATCGAGTTCAAGAGGTTCGTCTTCATCGAGCGATCGGCGGATGCGAGCGGCTGCGACACTTGCGGTCTGCCGCTGT
>JBFLXF010000500.1:0-2681 GCA_040757515.1 Actinomycetota bacterium | reverse complement strand
CGGGGAGACGCGGGCGGGGGCGGCGATCTACCCCCGCGACGCACGCTCCGCCGGGGATCTCCTGGGCGCTGCAGGCAAGGCGCTCGAGGCCGCCTTCGAGGTCGAGTCGCCGAGCGCGATAGTCCTCGCCGGGCGTGGCACGCCCCGTCCCGAACGCGGCTACCGGGCCGCCCGTTAGAGCTCTTCCGGGCTCCGGCCCCCGCTTGATATATAATCGGCTGCGTACTTTGCAGACGCTACACGGCCGGGGGTAAGCGGAGAGAATGGGAAGATTCTTCAGGGCGATCCGCGGTTTCTTCGGCAGGTTCCTCTCCGGCGTGGAGCAGCGCAACCCGGAGATACTGCTCGAGAACGCCGTCCAGGACGAGCTGGACAACCTGAAAAAGCTGCAGGTTGCGGCGGCACGCACCATGGCCTACGAGAAGATGCTCGCAGGCGATGCGGTCACCAAGCAGAAGGTTATCGCTACAAAGGAGCGTCAGGCGCGAGAGCTGGCTTCCAGAGGTCAGCGCGAGGCCGCCATAGAGGTCTTGCAGCAGAAGCAGGAGGCTGAGGCGAGCCTAGCGGAGATCGAGGGGCAGCTGGAGCAGGCGCGCAGAAACTCCGAAGAGATGGAGCGGGCCTTCCGCGAGCAGGAGCGCCGCTACAACGACGTGGTGCGCGAGCGCGCCGCGCTGATGGAGGAGCACCAGCGCGCCCGCGCCCTGCGCGCCGCGAACGAGGCCCGCGCGAGCATCTCCCTCTCTGACTCGTCGAGGGATCTGGAGAAGGCGCGCCAGGCGATCCGCCAGTCCTCCTACGAGGCGCAGGCCATCGGCGAGCTTGGCACCAGCGAGACGGAGCGCCAGATCGCCGCCGTCGAGCAGGACATTAAGCGTCTGGACGCCGAGCGGGAGCTGGAGCGGATGGAGATCCAGATGGGGCTGCGCGAGCCGGAGCAGATAGAGCCGCCCGCCGGAGAGACTACCGAGCGGCCGGACGGGGAGGTCCCGCGTGACTAGGGGCTCCGTCTCACGGCAGCTGATGCGCCTGGCTCCCGCCGGATCCCTGGCAGGGCTCGGAGCGCTGGCGGCACTGGAGGCACATTACCTGCTTGCCGGGCTGCTCGGTCTCGGAGCGGCCGCCGCCGGGCGCAGGCTCCTGGATCGCGAGGGCAACGCGCGCAGGGAGCTGAGGCGCCGGGCGCGGGAGAACGCTCGGGAGCTGCAGCGGGTCGGCAGGGAGGACCGCATCGCCGCCCCGCAGATGAAGCGGCTTGCGGCGCTGCAGGAGGGCGTGCTGGAGAGCTGGGAGCTGTTGCCGGAGGGATACCGTCCGCTTCTCGACGAGGATATGCACACGATTATCCGGGAAGTGGGCGACGCCGGACGCCTCGCCAGGCGGCGGGCGGCTCTGAGACGACACCTGGAGAGCGCCGACCGGCGCGAGATCCTGCGTCGCATAGAGGGGTTGGAGAGGGATCTGGCCACTCTGGAGCCGGGCTCGCCGCTGCGGGCGCCGTTCGAGAGCGCGCTGGAGGGCAGGCGTGAGGAGCTTGCCGGACATGATGCCATCCTGGACGGCATAAGCATTATCAACGCGCAGCTGGAGAACGCGGAGAGCCTGCTCTCCAACCTGAGGGGAGAGTTGCTCGCTCTGGACACCGGCCTCGCGCCCGGCGCCATCGAGCCGGGGCTTGCGAGGCTCAAGGAGCGGGTGAGACTGTTCCGGCAGAGCATGGACGAGGTTGCCCGGGGTGTAGAGCCGGTGCCCGAAGAGGCCGCGACGGGGAGGATGCTTAACGGATGAGCGAGGAAAACACGAGGCAGGGGTTCTTCTCCCGTATATTCGCTCCGCCGGAGGGTGAGGAGGGGACCACGGTCTATTCCCGCGAGGACCTGGACGAGGAAGAGTCCGGGACCGCCCGGCAGAGCAGGAGTGGCTTCACCGTCGAGCGGGCGGCCGAGATTATCAGGAACCTTCCTCCCGAGGTGCCGCGCTCCAGTGCAGTGCGCATCGTGCGCCAGACTCTCGCCGCCGCTGGCGTGGAGATCTCTGACCTCGAGACCTCCACAAAGGCCCGTGAGTCGCGGCTGAACTCCGAGATCCGTCTGAGCCGCCAGCGCATCGAGGAGCTAAAGGAGAAGACCGAGCAGGTCATCCGCACGCTCCAGGAGGAGATGCGCAAGGCGCGCGAGGCTCGCGACACGGGCGTCGCCGAGCAGGAGGAGAGGATCGAGAAGGCCCGGGCGGGCCTTGAGGATGTGGAGATGGTCCGTGATTTCTTCGGGCTGCCGGGCGGTGACGAGGAGCCTGCCAGGGAGGATGACGAGCCGGAGGCCGGCGAGGAGACGCAGGTCATCGAGCGCCCCGATCAGGACGAGACCCAGATCCTGCGCCGTCCCGGTCCGCTCTCGGATGACTGGGAGACGCGGGGCGAACGCCGGAGGGATGACTCTTCGTGAGCATCCCGCGCCGCCTGGGACGCCTGGCCCGCGGCTTCGTCTTCACTCTGCAGGACGAGGATCGCCTGCGCGAGACCATCCGCACCGGCCGCGAGCGCAGCGAGGCGCTCCGGGCGGCCTTCGAGGCCGCCGTGAGGGGCGCCTCGGAGGAGTGGCGGCGCTATGAGTCCGAGCGCGCGGGACGGGAGAACCCCTCCGGCGACGGCTTCTCCGGCCGCCGGACCACCACTTTCATAC
>JBFLXF010000499.1:0-2685 GCA_040757515.1 Actinomycetota bacterium | reverse complement strand
CAACCAGGCTGCGTGTAGATCACAACCTGTTTTTCGGCCATACTCTCTCCTTCGCTACCGGTCCTTTCGTACAAAGACCATCCCGTAGTGGTATGGGGGGAGTTCCATGACCCGCTCCAGCTCGAAACCGGCGGGCTCCACGACGGCCCCGGTCTTCTCGGGTGACATGCGCATCTCCGTGGCGGGGCCGCGGGGTTCGCCCAGTACGGACGTTTCTTCTCTCGGTATGGGGTGCCAGTTGACGATGGCGAACCTTCCGCCGGGTTTGAGCACCTCGAAGAGCGCGCGGGCCAACCTCGTTTGCTCCGGCACTCCGTGGAAGGTATTCGCCAGCAGCACGAGATCGACCGGCGCGGGGACGTGCTTGGCGATATCGCGGGCGTCGGCCAGGGCGAACTCGCAGTTGTTCGCCCCGTGGCGGGCCACCTCTTCTTTGGCCCGCTCCAGCATCCCGGGGTCCAGATCCAGCGCGTAGACCCTGCCCGGGGCCACCAACCGCGACAGACGAGCGGTGAAGTAGCCGTCGCCGCAACACAGGTCGACCACGCTCATCCCCGAGGAGATGCCGAGCTTCTCCAACACGCCTTCCGGGTCGGGCCACAGGGCGCTCCACCAGTCCCTGTCCGGCATGCCGGTGGCCGGGAAGGGGGACATTCGGCTTTCTTCCCGGCCCGGTCCACGACCGGCTCCGCCGGCGGGAGACATTACTTCCCTCCCCTCTCCGGCTTCGGGCGGAGCAACCTCAGGCCGTTGGCGATCACCACGAGGGCGCTCCCCTCGTTTATGGCGATGGCCGGCACCAGGCCCACCAGGCCGAGGAGCGCGGTGGGTACCAGCACCGCGACGAGGCTCACGGAGAAGAAGACGTTCTGGCGGATCGTTCGCGTCGCCCGGCGCCCCAAAGAGAGCGCCTCGGCCAGGCGCCTCAGGTCGTCGTCCATCAGCACGATGTCGCCTGTCTCGCGGGCCACGTCGGTGCCGCGGACTCCCATGGCGATCCCGAGGTCGGCCCGGGCGAGGGCGGGACCGTCGTTGATGCCGTCGCCGACCATCGCGACCCGGTGGCCCCGCTCCTGCAGCTCCCGGACCACCCGGATCTTGTCGTCGGGCAAAAGCTCGGCGTGGACCTCGTCTATGACCGCCTGCCGGGCGAGCGCCTCGGCGGTCCGGCGGTTGTCGCCGGTGAGCATGACGACGCGCTTTACGCCCCGCTCCTTGAGCAGCGAGACGGCCTCCGCGGCTTCCTCACGCAAGGGGTCCTGGATGCCCAAGACGCCGAGGATCTTCCTGCTCTTCCAGACAACGATCGCGGTTTTTCCTGCGGACTCGAGGTCCGCCACGGCCCCGAGTTCTCCTGTGGGGATGTCCTCCTCCGCAGCGAGGCGCGGGCTGCCGACGAAGATGCGCTCGCCTTCCACCTCGGCGACGGCCCCGCGTCCCGTAAGGGCCGAGAAGCGCTCGGAGGTCGGGATCGCGAGCCCTTCTTTTTGCGCCCGGCGCACGACGGCGGCGGCTATGGGGTGCTCGGAACCGGCCTCGACCGCCGCGGCGAGCCCGAGCAGTTCCTCGCGGGAGACGACACCCTCCGCCGGGACGACGTCGGTGAGCTCGGGTTGACCGGTGCTCAAGGTCCCAGTCTTGTCGAGGGCCACCGTATCCACGCGGGCGGCGGCCTCCAGGTATGCTCCTCCCGTGACGATCAGGCCGCGACGAGCCCCGTTGCTGATCGCGGCGAGCGCGGCCGTCGGCACCGAGAGCACGAGCCCGCAGGTGCAGGAGATCACCAGCACCACCAACGCCCGGTAGAACCAGGGCTCGAAAGGCTGGGCGAAGAGGAGCGGCGGTATGGCCGCCACGAGCGCGGCCAGGGCGAACATAGCGGGGGTGTAGACGGCCCCGAAGCGCTCTCCGAAGTTCTCGTAGCTCGACTTGTGGGCGCGAGCCTCCTCCACCGTGCGGATGATCTGGGCCAAAGTCGTCTCCGAGGAGGCGGCCGTGACCCTCACGGTGAGGACGCCATTCAGGTTCATCGTCCCGGCGAAGACCTCGTCGCCTCTCCCCTTGTCCGCCGGCATGGACTCGCCGGTGATGGGCGCCTCGTCCACCGCGGAGCCGCCCTCGACCACCTCGCCGTCCAGGGGGATCCTGGTCCCGGGCTTGATCCGGATCAGGTCTCCGGTACGCACCGCCTCCACGGGCACGGTCTCCTCCATTCCGCCCCGGCGCACCACGAGTGCCGAAGGCGGTGCCAGGTCCATGAGTGCCTTGAGGTTGCGCCGGGCGCGGTCGGTGGCGTAGACCTCCATCACCTCCCCGAGCGAGAAGATGACCACCAGGCTCGCCGCCTCTTCCCACAGCCCCAGCCACAGCGCCCCCGCGCTGCCCACGACCAGAAGCGTGTTGATCGTGATCCTCTTGCGCTTGAGGGAAGCGTAGGCGCTGCGCGCGGGCGCGTAGATACCGACGAGGATGGACGCGCCGAACAGAATTCGTGCCAGGAGCTCCCCACCTCCGAGCCTGTCGGCCAGGCCGGTCCACTCGAAGACGAGGCCCAACATGAGCAGCGACGCCGAGAGAGCCAGAAGCACCTGCCGGGTCTGCCTCCACCAGGGCCTGGGCTCCTCTCTTGCCGGCGTATCCCCGGCCGGTGGCGCCCCTGCGGCCGCAGCCACAGACCCGTTCGGG
>JBFLXF010000498.1:0-2688 GCA_040757515.1 Actinomycetota bacterium | reverse complement strand
GGCGTCGGCAAGACGGCCATCGTCGAGGGGATAGCGCAGAGGATAGTAAACGACGAGGTGCCCGAGACCCTCTCCGGCAAGCGGGTTTTGGCCCTCGACCTCTCCGGGATGGTCGCCGGAACCCAGTACCGCGGGCAGTTCGAGGAGCGTTTGAAGAAGGTCATAGACGAGATAAGAGAGAGCGCGGAGGACGTCATCGTCTTCATCGACGAGCTGCACACCGTCGTGGGCGCCGGCGCCGCCGAGGGAGCGATGGATGCCTCCAACATGCTAAAGCCCGCCCTCGCCCGTGGAGAGCTCCACTGCATAGGGGCGACCACCATCGACGAGTACCGCAAGCACATCGAGAAGGACGCCGCCCTCGAGCGCCGCTTCCAGCCGGTGCTCGTCTCGGAGCCTTCCGTGGAGGACACCATAGAGATCCTGCGTGGGCTCAAGGATCGCTACGAGGCCCACCATCGGGTCAAGATCACCGAGGAGGCCATCGTAGCCGCCGCCGAGCTCTCGGACCGCTACATAACCGACCGCTTTCTCCCCGACAAGGCCATAGACCTCATGGACCAGGCCGCCGCGAGGGTGAGGCTGCGCTCCAAGACCAAGCCGCAGGACACCAGGGCGCTCGAAGAGGACATAAAGCGCCTCAAGCGCGAGAAGGACCAGGCGGTGGCCGCCGAGGACTTCGCCCGTGCCCAGGAGCTCAAAGGCCAACTGCAGGAGCTGCAGGACAGGCTCGGGGCCTTCAAGGGAGGCCCCAAGCCCGCAGCGGAGGTCACCGCAGAAGACATAGCGGAGGTCGTCTCCAGGGCCACCGGCATTCCGGTAAGCCAACTCACCGAAGAAGAGCGCGAGCGTCTTCTCAAGCTCGAAGAGCAGCTCCACGAGCGGGTCGTCGGCCAGGAGGAGGCCGTCGAGGCCGTCGCCGAGGCCATAAGGCGCGCGAGAGCGGGGCTCTCGGACCCCAACCGTCCGATAGGCTCCTTCCTGTTTCTCGGACCCACGGGAGTGGGCAAGACCGAGCTTGCGCGCACCCTTGCCGAAGCACTCTTCGGAGACGAGGCGGCGATGGTGCGCATAGACATGTCGGAGTTTCAGGAGCGGCACACCGTCTCGCGGCTCGTCGGGGCGCCCCCGGGCTACGTCGGCTACGAGGAGGCCGGACAGCTCACCGAGGCCGTCAGGCGCCGTCCGTACTCGGTCTTGCTCCTCGACGAGATAGAGAAGGCCCACCCCGACGTCTTCAACATCCTCTTGCAGATCCTCGACGACGGACGCCTCACCGACGCGCAGGGGCGCACCGTGGACTTCAAGAACGCGGTCATCATCATGACGAGCAACATGGGCGCCGAGCGGATACAGGCTCACGCCCGCAGAAGAGAGTCCTTCGAGGATCTCAAAGAGGACATGATGCGGATAGTGAGAGGCCAGCTAAGGCCCGAGTTCATAAACCGCATAGACGAGATCATCATTTTCAGGGCCTTGAGCCGGGAGCAGATAAAGGAGATAGCGCGCCTGTTGCTCGAGCGGACCGCCCGGCGCCTCAAGGCCCAGGAGATAGAGATAGAGTTCACCGAAGGAGCGGTGGAGCTTCTGGCCGAAGAAGGCTTCGACCCCGAGTTCGGGGCGAGGCCCTTGAGGCGCACCATCCAGAGGCGCATAGACAACCGGCTCTCGAAGATGGTCCTCGAAGGCAGCATAAAACCCAAAGACAGGGTTGTGGTGGGCGCCGAGGACGGCGAGCTCACCTTCGAGGTCGTCGAGGGGGCCGCAGTCGCGGGCGGCCCGCAAGAAGACCGGCAGGCCGGAGGATAACCCCGGAGCGGCGGGGACCGGCATGGGCAGCTCTCCGGGCTTGGTGCGGTATTTCGGCGTGGAGTTGAAGGTCGGCTCCACGCGGACCGGCGGCCCGGCCGGGCGGTCGCGGATGGGATCTCTGTCGTGGCCGAAGCCATGACGATCGGCACCACGGATGGCTCGGGCTGCGGTCGTCGGCCACGAGGGATGGCCGAGGCGAAGGATCTGCGGTTCTTTCGCCGCCAGATCCCGGCGACTGTAGCCGGTCTTCGTCTGCTGTGGACGTTGCGGCACCCAGACGAGACGGGTGCTCCCCTGCCGGGATCCCGGGCGCCCCCGAAAGGGGAGCCGGATCTTCGATGGACGAGAGACCGAAGCGGAGCCGTGTCCACCGTCTTTCGACCTCCCTGTGGTCCTCTACCGGTTGCGGGCCCGACGGCGAGGAGAAGGACGGACAAACGGCAAGGAGGCGAGAGTTATGTCCCTCACTCCCTTCAGAGGGTTCTGGGATCTGCAGAGCGAGATGAACCGCCTGCTCGACCAGATGTTCGGCGGCCTGGCGCGCCGCCCGGAGACCCGAGCACAAGCAGCCGGATGGACCCCGGCTATCGACGTGCTCAGCCGCGGTGGCGACCTCGTCATAAAGGCCGAACTGGCCGGCGTCAAGCCCGAGGACGTGGACATCACGCTCCAGGACAACGTCCTGACCATCTCCGGCGAGCGCAAGGAGGAACGGGAGGAGGAGCGTGGCGGCTACCACCTCAGGGAGCGCAGCTACGGTTCGTTCCGCCGCAGCATGACGCTGCCCGAAGGTGTCGACGAGAGCAAGATCCACGCCCGCTTCGATAACGGCGTGCTGGAGGTGACCGTCGAGGGGGCCGCCGCAAAGCAGGAGCC
>JBFLXF010000497.1:0-2711 GCA_040757515.1 Actinomycetota bacterium | reverse complement strand
CGACAAGAAAAAGTGGATCGCGTCCCCGAGCCAGAGTCGCTCGCTCGTCTGCGCCTCGACCGTTGCCTCGTTTCCGGCCTCGCGTATCTCAACATCCGTCATCGGTCCCATCCTCCCTCACAGCGATCTTATGTATGGTAGCATGTATGGCATGAAGAAGACGACCGTTTATCTGCCCGACGAGCTAAAGGCGGAGCTGGAGAGGGTGGCGGGGGAGGCGAGCAAGAGCGAGGCCGAGCTCATACGGGAGGCGATCGGGCGGCTTCTCCGCGAGAGTGGGCCTCCGAAGCCGCGGCTGCCGCTCTTTGATAGCGGCGACGCCGCGCTGGCCGAGCGGGTCGACGAGGAACTGGCCAGAGGTTTCGGCGAGCGGTGATGGTGGTAGACACCAGCGGCCTGCTCGCGGCGATAGACTCGGCCCAGAGCAGGCACGCCGGTGCGCGCCGAGCGCTAGAGGAAGCCGAGGGGCCTTACCTGATCTCGCCGTTCGTGCTGGCCGAGCTGGACTACCTGCTCGCCACGCGGGTCGAGCGCACGGCGCAACTGGCGCTGCTCGAAGAGGTCGAGCGCGGCGTCTACCGTCTAGCGCCGTTCTCGGCTTCAGACGTCGCCCGGGCCAGGGCCGTGCTCGAGCGCTACGCGGATCTCGACCTCGGCTTGGCCGACGCCTCCAACGTCGTGCTCGCCGACAGGCACTCCACCCGCGACATCCTCACCCTCGACGAGCGCCACTTCCGCGCCGTCCTCGGACCCGAGGAGAAGCCCTTCCGCCTTTTGCCCACGGACCTGTGATACGGAGACGTTTCGGGCAGCTTATGCTAGTAATCTTACACAAGATGAGAGGCATTTTCCGCTTAACTGTGCGGTTTTTGCCCTGAGGAACCGGGAACAGCAAGATAAGTGTGTAAGATTATTCGGCGAATTGGCTTTCTCAGAGGAGATTCGACTCCCAGAGTTTCACGAACCGGGATGGGCCGAGAACTTCTACCGGGGGGTCTTTCATGCCGAGGATGTCTTCGTCTCCGCTCACGAGGTAGGAGGCTCTCGCGAGCACGGCGGCGTGGACGTACGGGTCGTCTTCGGGGTCGGAGGTGTACCGCGGGATGTGTGCAGCATCTCCGAGCAGGATCTCCTCGACGGCCAGACGCAGGCGGCGTGCGTATGCCGCGATCTCCTCGCGGCTCCACCCGAGCCTGCCCACGATCTTCGGGCGGGCGAGCACCTCTTCTAGCTTCGAGAACAACTGTGAGGGAGCGCACAACTCGAAGTCGTAAGGTCCATTCCCGAGGGCGTGGTTCAGGATCCGGGCCGGGTTCCCCTTCTGGCTCAACACGGCCGAGACGCAGACGTTCGCGTCGACGACTACCCTCAAAGCCTAGCCGGCGGCGCTTCGGGGCGAAGAAGCTTTTTGATCGGCGGATCGCCGGATTTCCTCGGCGACCAGTTCCTCCACTTCCTCCGCGGGTAGATCGGAAAAAGATTCCCTGGCTTGCTCCGTGGACTCTAGAAGCTTCCTTCTCTCCTCTTGCACAAACCTGTACAGCCTCATGGGCACCAGAGCGAAGGCCTCCTCGCCCCTACGCTCCACTACCATCGTGCTCCCTCCCTCCACCTCCCGGGCAACCCTTCCCAGGGACCTGCGAAGCTCTTCGATAGAAATCCGATCCCTCCTGCTCATGTCATACCTCTCGTTCCATGTGAACCGTGCGGTTCGCATGATAGCACGGAAACCGTACCCCACGACAGGGCGTCTGCCCGGTTCTTGGAGACCGGTGTTTTATTCCTCGGGTGAAGTCACCGAACCGGTACCGTACAGAAAACCCGGTTCGGTGACTTCACCCGGAGACGTTCCTCACGAACCAACAGATATGCTTCAGGTGATCTAGCCTTTCGGAAATTTCTGTCCGCTCCGAGTTAGCCGCTAGTTTGCCCCCGGTGACAGCTTCGCCGTCGCTGAGCCTACTAGAATACTAAAGTGATATCTTCTCATCTATTGACCGCCACAGTGCCGGCCGTTGTATGTGTCCTGTCAAGTGTGTAAATTGCCTCCTGCGTGGTTCCGCCTCTCCTAGCCCGCCGTCAACTGCGGCTGGTTTGTCACCTCCTCTGTTCGCCCCAGCTTCGCCAACGATCCGGCACTGAAGTAGCGCTTTGCGACCTGCCACTCGTCGTGCTGCTCACAGAGCACCGCCCCCACCAGCCTTATCACCGCCGCCTCATTCGGGAAGATGCCCACCACGTTGGTCCTCCTCTTGATCTCCTTGTTTAGCCGCTCAAGCGGGTTGTTCGACCAGATCTTCTGCCAGTGCTCTTGAGGGAAGGCTGCGTAGGAGAGTACGTCCTCCTCGGCCTCCTCCATCAGCTCAGCGAGCTTCGGAAAGCGACATCGGAAGCCATCTGAGACCTTGCGCCACTGCTGGTGGGCGCTCTGCGCGTCTGGCTGGGCGAAAACCGTGCGGATGGTGGCCCCTACCACCTGCTGGGCTGCCTTCGGGACCAAAGAAAGCGCGTTTCTCATGAAGTGCACTCGGCAGCGTTGCCACGAAGCGCCCTGCAGAACCGCTTCAATGGCTCCCTTCAGTCCCCGATGGGCCACTGGTCACCAACCGCACTCCTTTGAGTCCACGCTTTACCAAAGAGCGCAGGAAGGTGAGCCAGAAGGAGCCATCCTCGCTTGGACCCACATCCAGCCCCAAAACCTCCCTTTCTCC
>JBFLXF010000496.1:0-2712 GCA_040757515.1 Actinomycetota bacterium | reverse complement strand
CGCGCACGTCCTCTGCGGTAAGCTCCGAGCCGGGCTTCTTCTTTATGGCGGCGGCGACCTGCTCGCCGTAGCGCTCGTCCGGGACGCCGTAGACCTGAACGTCGGTGATGTCGGGGTGGGTGTAGAGGAACTCCTCGATCTCCCGCGGGTACACGTTCTCGCCGCCGCGGATGATCATGTCTTTGGCCCGGCCCGTGATCTTGACGTACCCGTTCTCGTCCATCTCGGCGAGGTCGCCCGTGTGCAGCCAGCCGTCCTCGTCTATGACCTCGCGGGTCTTGTCCTCCATCTTGTAGTAGCCGCGCATGACGTGGTAGCCGCGGGTCCACAGCTCGCCCTGCTCGCCGGGCGCGCAGTCCTCCCCCGTCTCCAGGCTCACGATACGCACCTCCACGTCCGGCAGGGCGCGCCCCACGCTGGAGACGCGCAGCTCTATCGGGTCGTCGGTGCGCGTCTGCGTGATGACCGGACTCGCCTCGGTCTGGCCGTAGGCGATGGTGATCTCGTCCGCCCCCATCACGTCGACGACCTTGCGCATCACCTCGATCGGGCAGGGACTCCCGGCCATGATCCCGGTCCTCAAGGAGGAGGTGTCGTACCTCTCGAAGTCGGGGTGCTCGAGCTCCGCGATGAACATGGTCGGCACCCCGAGCAAAGCCGTGCAGCGCTCCTCGTGGACGGCGCGCAGCACCTTCTCGGCGTCGAACTGCTCGACGGGCACCATCGTACCTTCGTGGGTGACGGTGTTGAGCGTCCCGAGCACGCACCCGAAGCAGTGGAAGAACGGCACCGGGATGCACACCCGGTCCTCCGGCCCGAGCCTCATGCACTCGCCGATGTAGAAGGCGTTCTTGACTATGTTGGCGTGCGTGAGCTGGACCCCCTTGGGGAAACCCGTCGTCCCCGAGGTGTACTGCATGTTTATGACCTCGTCCGCCGAGAGCGAAGCCTGCCGCTTGCGCAACTCCTCCTCCGGCACCTCTCTCCCCCGCTCAAGGAACTCCTCGAACGTCATGATCGGGAGCCCCCGCCGATCCCCCTCGCCCATGAGCACGACGTGTCTGAGGTAGGGCAGGTCCCCGGCAGAGATCTCGCCGCCCGCCTGATCCTCCAGCTCCGGCACCGCCTGGCGCAGAACCTCGATGAAGTCCGCGCCCCTGGCTCCCTCGGTGAGAAAGAGCGCGGAGGCGTCGGACTGGTCGAGAATGTAGTGCAGCTCGCTCGCCCGGTAGGCCGGGTTGACGGTGACGAGCACTACCCCGACCTTGCCGGTGGCGAACTGCAGCGTCACCCACTCGGGGACGTTCTGTCCCCAGACGGCCAGATGGTCGCCCTTCTTTAGCCCGAGGGCTATGAGGGCGCGGGCGCAGTCCTCCACGACATCCTTGAACTCGCGGTAGCTGTAGCGCAGACCCCTCTCGGGATAGACGAGCGCGTCGTGATCGGGGCGGCGCTCGGCCACCAGGTCCAGCAGCCCGCCGACGGTCAGACCTTCGACATCCTCCGGGCGCATGTTTTCCTCCTGCCTCGTTCCCCTGGAATGTACGGAGTGTAGCAGCGCCTCGGACCGGCGCAAGGAGGCCCCGCTGTGAGGCTGCGGCAAGCGTTGTACACTTGTGACCCTGTACCGTGGATGGTCGAGATCACAGAGGATCGAGCACCTTGTCCCGCGCGCGCGGCAAGAGTTTGCGCTACCGCAAGAGGTACCGCCGCAGACGGTTGGGGGCTCTCTTCGTGCTCGCCGGGCTGCTGGTCGCCGGAGCGGCGGCCTTTGAGAGCGTGCGTGCCCTGGAGGAGACGGCCGCTCCGGACGAGGGACTCTCGCCCGGCGGCGAGGTCGCGCGTATGGACGCGCCGCCCGCCGCAGATCCCCCCGGCGCGCCGGCTCCCGCGAAGCTGCCGCCCGCCAGCGCCGCCTACCTCGCGGTCGCGGCGGAGTTGCCGGGGATAGAACCGGAGGGCGTCCGGCACATCCGGCAGAGCGTGCTCGACCCCTCCTGGGCCTCGGCGCGCATCGAGGCCCCCGGGCGGCCTTCGGGCCACTTCTATGCGCTCTTTCTGCACAGGGAGGGCAAGAGGTGGGAGGCGGAAAGGTCGGTCCTGATCGAGGATCAGCCTCACCCCAAGGACGTGAAGGCCCTCCTGAGCGACCTGCCGGAGGACCTGGTCAACCCCCTCTTCCCGGAAAAGGAGCCCGCAGAGAACGCCGGCGAGCCCGCGGCCCGGGCGGTGCAGGTCCTGGAGCGCGCCACGGGCCGCGAGGACGGCTGGAAGGCGACCGGTACGGAGACGGTCGGCGAATACCACAGGGTGCGCGTCGAGAGAGAGCAAGACGGGCAGACGGGCACCCACGTGTACCTGAGAGAGGAGGGTGACAATCTAAAGGTAGTCGCCGTCGGGCAGAGCCTCACGACTGCCGAGGCACCGGGCTTCCCGAAGAAGCTCGCCAAGCCCGCACCTGCGCCTTCGCCCGAGACAGCGGACTTCGATCCCACCGAGCCGGTTCTGGAGGGCGACCTCGACCGCGAGCGCGTCGGGAAGGGGCTCGCGCAGGCCAGGGAGGCGGTAGAGGACTACCCCGGCGTGGCGGGCTTCTACGCGATAGACCTAAAGAGCGGCGGCGGGTACGGGGTGCGCCCCGACGAGATCTTTTTCTCCGCCTCGACGATCAAGATCCCGGTCATGGTCGCCGTCTACCGGCGGATAGACCAG
>JBFLXF010000495.1:0-2714 GCA_040757515.1 Actinomycetota bacterium | reverse complement strand
GGAGACAACGAGCGGGACGAACCCCGCGAGCGGGCCCCGAAGCGAGACGCCGAACGCGAGGCCGTAGAGGAAGAAGAAGCCACCGGCGGCCCAGGCGGCGTCAGGGAGGAAGACGAGGAAGAATCCCGGTAGCGGCGACTTCTATCTCCGGACTCGGGGACGGCTGGAGTCGAAGCGCGAGCGGTTGAAGAGGCGGTCGAGATAACGGTCGGTGGTCCAGGCCCCCGCCGCACCGCCTACGACACCGAGGACCACGTCGAAGACCGTGTCCGGCGGGGTGTGGCTTATGGCGAAGCCCGCCATGTCTAGAAGGATCTCCATGATCTCCCACGCCACCGCCCCGACGAACCCGATGACGGAGCCCGTGACGACGGCGTGGCGCGGGGTGTCGAAGAACTCGTCGTCGCCTCCGGCACGGTAGATGATCTCCGCCGTTATCGCCACGAGCACGAACGGGGTCACAAGGTGGGCGATCTCGTCGTAGAGCGGCACCGGCTCGAAGAGCTGCCACATAAACCCGGCCCCGTTGAGCACCGTACAGAAGATAACCAGGGCTATGACCCAGTGTCTCGGCACTATCCGGTCCCTCTCACTCGCATAGACCTGCGCGGCCCCACCTGAGGGCGGCTCATGGCCGGTTACCGCCGGCGGCCGACGAGGATATTGCGGATGACCCAGCTGGCGAGTACTGTCGCCCCCACCGAGAAGGCACCCTGCAAGAGGGCCTCTTTCAGGTCGTCGCGGGCTCCCCGCTCCTCCGGCTGGTCCAGCAGGGAGCCTGCGAGCCTCGTCGCAGCCCACGCCGCCAGGGCCGTTAAGCCATACGCCACCAGTTTCTTCTGCGCGTCCCTGTCCACGCTCCTCGCCTCCCAGGATGGTTGTGCATTACGGCAGGTGTATATACCCGCTCTCACCCCAAGTTCCTCACACGCTCACGCTCGTCCCGGAGCCGGCGGCGAGGTCTGCGAATCGAAGAGCCAGCCCTGGAAGACCTCCTCGGGCACCTCGTGACAGTAGCGGCAGCGGGCCTCGTAGCTCTCTTCGGCGCCGACGAGGATGGTCGGGGCGGTAGCGGGGGCTGGACGTCCGTCTATAAGACGCTGGGAGCGCGAGGCGTCCCGTCCGCAGCGGGCGCAGATCGCGCGCAGCTTCACCACCTCGTCGGCCCTGGCGAGCAGAATCGGCATCGGACCGAAGGGCTCGCCGCGGAAGTCCATGTCGAGCCCGGCGGCCACGACGTCGTGACCGGAGTCGGCGAGCCGGTCGCAGACCTCTACTATCCCTTCGTCGAAGAACTGCGCCTCCTCGATGGCGACGACGTCGGTGGACGGATCCAGCCTCTCCAGAATCTCTGCGCTCTCAGAGACGGCCATGGCTTCGTGCAGGATGCCGTTGTGAGACCGGATGCTGGTGTCGTCTGCGCGAGTATCCAGGGCGTGCTTGAAGACCTGAACGCTGCGGCGGGCGTACAGAGCACGCCGGACGCGACGGATCAGCTCCTCCGTCTTCCCCGAGAACATGGAGCCCGCAATGACGGTGAGCGAGCCTGCGGAGCGGGACCCCGAACGTCTGTGAGCACTTATCGCCACCGGATAGGGATTATACGGATCGTCCCGAAGCCTTCACGCCGCTACCTCAGGTTCCGCTTCGGCCTGCGACGCTCCCTCCGGCGGCGCCGGAGCGCGACTACGAGTACGACGGCGACCGCGATGGCTGAGGTGATCAGGAAGAGGGTCACGTACTCCGGCGCCTGACGACCGAGGAAGGAGTAGAGGAGGGTCTGAGGGAAGATACCCAGGGCAGTCGCGACGATGAAGCTGCGGAACCTCATGCGAGTGAGCCCCGCAGCATAGGAGACTGCGTCGAAGGCCACGCCGGGAAAGAGCCGGGCGACAAAGACCGCGTACAGTCCCCACTTCTCAAACCAGCGGTCTGCGGACTCCAGACCGGCTCTGCCGACCAGGATCTCCACCGGCACCCGGCCGAGCGCGCGCGAGATCCCGAAACACACCGCCGCCGCCAGAGTGTGCCCGAAGAGACTCAGCATCCAGCCCCAGAACACCCCGAAGGCGAGCCCGTTGGCGAACGTTATGACAAATGAGGGAACCGGAGCCACCAGCGCCTGCAAGACCATCAAGAACGAGGAGACCACCGGCGCCCAGAACCCGTACGAGAGGATGTAGTCCCGCAGCCCCTCTATGTCCCCCCGCCCGAGTATCCCCAGAGCCCGGTTCACCTCAGAACGGAAGGCCTCAGAGAGGAGGTAGAGAAAGACGAACGGGGCCGAGACCGCCGCGAGCAGCACGATCCTCAGCCACCGCACCGCCCGCGCGTTCAGCGCCACAGACCCGACCACCGGCCCGACCCTTCCCGGCTTGCTCACCCGCCTATCTTACAACGCGCCCGGGCGAGGCTTCGGGCGGTGTTTCACGCTCCGCCCACCCCGGGTAAACGTGCGGGGCGCATTCCGCAACAACCGGAGGAGGGCGATCCAGGCGATCTCTTACGCAACGTTGCCCAACCTGATCGTTATCGGGGCCATGAAGTGCGGTACCACGGCGCTGCACCGCTACCTTAGCCTGCACCCGGAGGTCTTCATGTCCGAGCCCAAGGAACTGAACTTCTTCTTCGGCCCCGAGCGCCCGGACGGCACCGCGTCCTGGCACGCGGGCAACTGGCATCGGGGCGTCGAGTGGTACTCCGCACGGTTCCGG
>JBFLXF010000494.1:0-2723 GCA_040757515.1 Actinomycetota bacterium | reverse complement strand
CGATCCGCACTTCGAAGCCCTCAGGGTCGAAGAGCGTTATGGGACCTGCCCCGCTCTCGCCCGCGAGCAGGGCCTCCCAGAACCGTTCGCGACCGATGCCCACGGGGCTGACCACCCCGATACCCGTTATGTAAGCCGCCGGGCGCCCGTTCTCCATCTCGCCTCCCGAGAGACAAGTTCGTCACTAAACCGGATGTCCGCATCTTAGCATCACCTCCCGTAGGCGACTCCAGCTAAAGCCTTTCGCCCTCCCACCCGATAACCATCCCGGTACTGCTCGAGACGGGAGGACGGGATGAACCACTGGGTAGCGGCGTTCGTGGGCGAGGGGGCGCGCCGCAACTACGAGAGGACGCTCCTCTCCGGCGAGTTCTGGGTCTCCTCCCACCGCACTCCGATACGCAGGCTCCGGGCCGGGGACCGGTTGCTCATGTTCCTCTGCGGCGAGGGTTTTACGGGCGAGGCCGTCGCTGCCGCCCCCTGCCGCGCGCCGTACGGAGAAGAGCCCGATTGGTTGGGGAGACGAGCCGTTGCGGGTATCTCGCTCGCCTCCATCCGCCTCTTCGACGTCCCCGTGCGCTACGGGTTCCCGCAGGGCTACAGCGATGCGCTGGGTCTGCACCGCCGCGCCCTGACCTCCGGCTTCGCTGCCGTCTCGGCAGAGGGCTTCCGGGACGTGATCTCGCGCGCCGCACAGACGATGCCCGCACAGACGACGCCCGCGGACGCCGAACCTCGGCGGGACGACGGGCGCGAGAAGAGATCCGTCGGACAGCCCGCCGTGGCGGTGGGACGGAGGCGGGGCGCGCTGTGGACGGCGGTGGAGGCCGGGGCGACCGCGCTCGGCGCTCCGCCTGCTGAGCGGCTCGCCCGGGACAAGGCGCGGGAGGCCGGGCGCACCTGGGTGACCGGGGGGAGGGTCGAGCGAGAGGTCGGGGCAGCGCTCGATGGGCTGGCGGAGTGCGGGTACTACCTGTTCCATGACCTGGCGCTTCCCGGCGGCGGCAACGTGGATCACGTCGCGCTCGGGCCTCAGGGATTCTTCGCGGTCGAGACGAAGAGCCACGCCGGACGGGTTGCGGCGCGAGGGGGCATGCTGCTCTTGAACGGCAGACAGTCAAAGGGCGACTTTATCGCCCAGGCGTGGCGCGGATGCTACAGGTTGAGGGAGATCGTGGGCTCTGAGGTCTCGCCGCTGTTGTGCTTCACGCGAGCCTCGGTCGAGGAGCATCTCTTTGTGCGGGGCGTCCGGGTCGTGCCGCTGCGCCTGCTCGCGGGGTATATTTTCGGTCGCCCGGTTAGAAACGACTCACGCCGGATCACGGCGGCGGTCGGCCTCCTCGAAGCAGCGACGAACCGCTATCCCTCAACCGTTCCCAGGGCACGGTCGAGACTGTAGGGCGAAGGGCGGCTCTGATCGTCGGGCCTGTGCTATAACGGTCCGGATGGCAAGGAGGAGCAGGCCCTGATCTTCTACGCCGCCACGGCGCTGTTTCTCGCAAACTTCGCCCTCGGCGTGCTCGTGCAGCTCGGTCTGGTGGAGACCGGACCTTTCCGCTGGCTGCACCACGCGCTCTTCTTCGCCGTCTTTGCCTCGGCGGCGCTCGCCGTCGCCGCGGGTCTCTGGCGCGAAGAGCCGTACGTTTGGGCGCTCGCGCCCGCGCTCGTGCTCTTCGCCGTGCTGCCGCGTGTGCGCGCCGGGACAGCCGGGCACGCCGGGCTGGCCTTCGCCGCCCTGATCCTCTACGCCGCAGGATTCGTATCTAACCTGTAGGAGGCAACTACTTGGAGTTCCTGGAAGTCCTCAAGAAGCGCAGGACCACCAACGGCCCGTTCCTGCCGGACCCGGTGAAGCCCGAGCACCAGCGGCTCTTGGTCGAGGCTGCGGCGATGGCGCCCTCGCACTTCAACAGCCAGCCCTGGCGCTTCGTGCTCGTGGACGACCGCGAGATCATCGAGGAGGTCGCCAGGATCAGCGGCGAGAGCATGAGGCGCCTGATGGAGGAGGGCACCTTCTGGAAGCGTTACCGGCCGTACTTCCGCTTCTCCGAGGAGGAGATGGAGGAGAGGCGCGACGGCATCCACATAGACCAGCTCCCGAGCGTGCTAAAGCCTTTCAGGCGCCAGATCTTCTCGGAGACCGGCCAGGCCATCATGAACCGCTTCGGCGTCCCGAAGACTCTGGGGGAGGATAACCGCAAGCTAGTCGCCGGCTCTCCTCTGCTACTCGCCGTTCTGCTGGATAAGACCGAATACCGACCTGGCGAACTCTCCGGCTTCTATTCTGTCTTCGGTATGGGCGCGGCGGTGGAGAACGTCTGGCTCACGACCGTCGAGCTCGGGATGGGCATCCAGTTTGTCTCAACACCGATGGAGATTCCGGAGAACTGGGAGCGCTTGAAGCGGCTCCTCAGGGTTCCGGATGACCTGGAGCTTATGGCCGTCTACCGCCTCGGCTACGTCCCCGCCGAGCAGCGCCGCCCGACGATAGACTGGTCGAGCAGGCAGCGCAAACGGCTCTCCCAGTACGTCTTCCGCAACACCTGCGAGCGACCCGAGCGTGACGACGCGGGCGTCGCGAGGGAGACGCCGGAGGGCTTCGAGACGGGAAGACGGTGAACCCGAGGATACTCTCGGTGGCGACCGCCCTGCCGCCATACCGGGTCGGGCAGGGAGAGGCCAGGGAGTTCGCCAGGAACCTCTTCGGTGAGGCGTACCGGGAT
>JBFLXF010000493.1:0-2726 GCA_040757515.1 Actinomycetota bacterium | reverse complement strand
AGTAGCCGCACCGATGGCGTTCTTCCCGTTCAACGGGATAAAAGACTCCTTCTATGGAGATCTGCACGCCACGGGCAAGGATGGGGTGAGGTTCTTCACCGAGAACAAGGTCGAGATCACCCGCTACTTCTCCGACCCCGACGACGTGATGCCCGCCGTCGCCTACCCGGAGGAGGCGGGCGCGTAGTCTCCGGCTTCGCTCTTTTCGAGGGCGGGGAGTCGCGCAGTCTCCGGCTCCCCGCTCCCGGGAGTTTCATGGGAAAGGAAGGTTACGCGCAGGATGAAATCCGAGCAGCTCGCCATAAACTCCCAGTGCACCTCGCACCGGAACCTCGAAGAGGCTCTGGACGCCTACGCCGCAGCCGGGTTTCGGAACGTCGAGCCGCACCTGAGCCTCGTCAAAGCCTGGTTGGAAGACGGCCATACCGTAGAAGAGACCCGGCGGCTCTTCGAGTCTCGCGGCCTTCGGATCGTCGCGAGCTCGCAGCTGGAGGTTATGTGCTTCGGTTCTCCGGACGCGCGCATCCCCAACCTGAGAGCCAACGCCGAGAACGCCCGGCTTATCCGCGAGCTGGGGGCGGACACCATGATCGTGGGCACCGACGGTCCGGAGCAGAACTCCGTCGAGGCGCTCGGCGCGGTAGCCGCCGCGATGAGGAACCTGGCCGAGGCGACCGAGGACACCGGCTTGGAGATCGCCATCGAGTTCAACTGGTCCCCGATCGTCAGGAGCCTGCAGAGCGCGGTGCGGGTGGCGCAGATGACGGACCATCCGAGGGTGGGGGTCCTCTTCGATGTCGCCCACTACCACGTAACGCCCACGAAGCTGAGCGACATAAACGAGCGCTCGGTGCATCACATAAAGCATGTGCACCTCGACGACATGCCGGATAAGCCCGCCGACCTGACGCACCGCGACTACGACCGGGTCTTGCCGGGAGAGGGAGTGATCGACCTGCCTGAGATCATCGCCGCCCTCGAGAGGAGCGGTTACGACGGCTGCTTCTCTATCGAGCTGTTCAACGCCCAGCTGTGGAGCCTGCCGGCCAAGGAGGCGGCGCGTCGCTGCTACGAGAGCTTGCTTCCGCTGTGTGAGCGGGGTTGATGTGGAGTCCCTGCGGCTCCGGGGGCCTGGTATCTCCCGGGGAGCTCTGCAACTAGTCGAGATGATCTCCGGGCGGTCTTTCGGAAAGAGAGGATGCGGCAGGGTAGGATAGGAGAAGTCGAGGGCTACGGACGACGGCTCCAGGTAAAGAGGAGGAGGAGAGCATGCAGCACGGAGGACGGTGGTCCGGCAGGATCTCGCGCCGCGAGTTCGTCAGGGTCGGCCTCTCCGGACTCGCCGGTGCCGCCGCGCTCGGGGTCGCCGGCTGCGGCGGCGGGCGGCGGCAGGATGAAGGGGTCACGGAGCTCGTCTTCTCCGCCTCCCCCGACAGCACCGGCACGGCGAAGAGGCTCGTGCAGAGGTTCAACGAGCAGAACAGGGACAGGTACAGGGTCGTCTACCGCGAGGGCAACGCCGACACCGGACAGCGCTTCGATCAGCTCAGGACCCAGTTCCAGGCAGGAGGAGAGGATCTGGACGTGATCCTCGGGGATGTGATCTGGACCGCGCAGCTGGCGGAGAACGGCTGGATCTCCGACCTCTCCGACCGCTTCACCGAGCGGATGCAGGCCGACTTTCTCCCCGGCTCCGTCGAGGCAATAGTCTACGAGGACAGACCCTACGGGGTGCCCTGGTTTACCGACACGGGGCTGCTCTACTACCGCCGGGATCTCCTCGAAGAGGCCGGGTTCTCCGAGGGGCCGAAGACGTGGGACGAGCTGAAGGAGATGGCTCTCAAGACGACCCGGGACACCAACACCCGCTACGGCTTCGTTTTCCAGGGGGCCAACTACGAGGGCGGGGTCTGCAACGGCCTCGAGTACATCTGGACCCACGGCGGCGAGGCCCTCGACCCGGACGACCCGACCCGCGTCCTCATCGGGAGCCCAGAGGCGGTGGCGGGCCTCCGCACGGAGCGCTCCATGGTCGCCGAGGGTGTGGCGCCCCAGGCGGTCTCGACCTACAAGGAGGATGAGTCGGCGGGCGCCTTCCTGAACGGGGACGCGGTCTTCCTGCGCAACTGGCCCTACGTCTACGCGCTCTTCTCCGACCCGGAGGAGTCCTCCGTAGAGCCGGAGCAGGTTGGCGTCTCGCAGTTGCCGTCGGCGGACGGCGAGCCGGGGAACGGCACGGTCGGCGACCAGCCCCTCTACATCAGCGCGACCTCCAAAAAGCAGGACGCCGCCTGGGAGTTTATAAGGTTTCTCACTGCCCCCGACCGGCAGCGGTTCCGGGCGATCGAGGGCTCTTACCTGCCGACGCTCGAGGCGCTCTACGACGACCGCGACATAGAGCGGAGCGTGCCGGTCGCCGCGCTCGCCAAGGAGGCCTTGCGTCACACGAAACCGCGCCCGGTCTCTCCGTACTACTCGGACATGTCGCTGGCGATGGCCGAGCAGTTCAACGCCTCCCTCAAGGGCGAGATCACGCCGGAGCAGGCTGCGGAGAGCCTCCGGCGCGAGCTGGAGGGCTTCATCCGGCAGGGCGAGCGGGCGTGAGGTACGCATGAAGGTCGGGGTCGTCGGAGCGGGGTTTATCGGTTCCGTGCATCTGAACGCCTACGCGAACATGCCCGGGGTGGAGGTGGTGGGGGTCGCCGACGCCCGGCCCGAGGCGGCCG
>JBFLXF010000492.1:0-2734 GCA_040757515.1 Actinomycetota bacterium | reverse complement strand
CCACGGCGCCCTCCTCGCCCGCCGACGTCCTGAAGACCGTCTCGATGGCCCTCATCAGCACGGTCGGTGGCGCCGCCGGACCTCTCTATGGCACCGCATTCCTGCGTGCCTCTGCGGCATTGCAGGGCAAGGACGATCTCTCCGCCGGGGACGTTGTCGCGGCGCTCGAAGCAGCTCTTCAGGGCATAAAGCAGCGCGGCAAGGCCGTGGTGGGGGACAAGACCATCGTGGACGCTCTGGAGCCCGCCGTGGAGGCCGCGAAGAGCGCCTCTGAAGACAGTGTGGCCGGAGTGTTCGAAGCGGCGGCGCGGGCCGCCGCCGAGGGCGCCGAGTCCACCATTCCCCTCGTGGCGAAGCGGGGGCGGGCGAGCTACCTGGGGCCGCGCTCCGCCGGGCACAGGGACCCCGGAGCCACCTCGACTCAGTATCTGCTGGAGGCCGCGGCTCGGGCGCTGGGGGAGGGGTAGTGGTCGGGCTCGTCCTCGTCTCGCACAGCCCCGGGATCGCCGAGGGAACCGCCGAGCTGGTGCGCCAGATGGCGGGCGAGGTCGAGCTCGCCCCGGTCGGCGGGGATGCGGACGGCTCCCTCGGTACCGACCCGGAGGGCATCCTCCGGGCGATAGAGCGGATGGAGGCCGATGAGGTGCTCGTCTTTATGGACATAGGAAGCGCAGTGCTCTCCGCGGAATCCGTGCTGGAGATGCTATCCTCGGAGAAAAGGGAGAAGGTCCGGCTGGTAGACGCACCGTTCGTCGAGGGAGCGTTCGCGGCGGGGGTTATGGCCTCGACCGGGGCCGGAGCCGGGGAGTGCGTGGAGGCGGCCATGGAGGCCCGCACCGAACCCAAGCTGCGCGGCTAGCAAGGAGGAGAAGATGACCCGGCAGGTGCCCCAGGACATAGACCGTTACCCGTTCGACGTCATCGTGGTCGGCGCCGGCATTAATGGCGCCGGTATCGCCCGCGACGCTGCGATGCGAGGGCTGAGGGTCCTGCTGCTGGACAAGGGTGACATCTCCAACGGAACGACCCAGTGGGCGACGCGCCTGATCCACGGCGGCCTCCGCTACCTGGAGCACTACGAGGTGCACCTGGTGCGCGAGTCGCTAGCCGAGCGCGAGAAGCTTATGCGCATCGCGCCCCACCTGGTGAAGCCCCTACGCTTCGTCGTCCCGATCTACGAGCGCTCCAAGCGCGGTCCCGGCCTCATACGCCTGGGCATGATCGGCTACGACGTCCTCTCCTACGACAAGTCCGTCCCGAACCACAGGATGCTCTCCCGCGAGGAGGCACTGGCGCAGTATCCCGGCCTCAACCCGGACGGGCTGCTGGGAGCCGCCACCTACTACGATTGCCAGGTCGAGTACGCCGAGCGGGTCGCCGTGGAGAACGCCGTCTCCGCCGCCGAACACGGGGCGCTCGTGCTCACCTACGCGGAGGTCAAGCGCCTGTTGACGGAGGGCTCTCGCCAGGGCGAGATGCTCCGCGTCACCGGGGTCGAGTTCGAGGACGTGCTAAACGGGGGCACCTTCCAGGCTCACGCGCCCGTAACCGTGAACGTCGCCGGTCCCTGGGTGGACGAGGTGCTCGGCAAGGCCGCCTTCGGCCTCAGCGACGGAGACAAGGGGCGCATGATCGGGGGAACCAAAGGTTCCCACATCGTCGTGGACCCGTTCTCCGGCGCGCCGCAGGACGCTCTCTACGTCGAGGCCCGCAGGGATGGGCGCCCCTACTTCATCGTCCCGTGGAACGGGCGCTACCTCATCGGCACGACCGACATCCGCTACGAGGGCGACCTCGACCGCGTGGTCGCGAGCGAGGAGGAGATCGAGTACCTCATAGATGAAACCAACCATGTCATCCCACAGGCGGGCCTCACCCGCGAGGATGTCCTCTACACCTACTCCGGCGTGCGTCCCCTGCCGTACAAGCCCGAGGGGGCGGAGGGCTCCATAACGCGCGCCCATGTCGTCTACGATCACGCGAAGGGAGGCTCCGCCGCCGGAGGACGCCTCCATGTGCACGGCGGCGGACACCAGGCCGAAGGGCTCATCTCCATCGTCGGCGGAAAACTCACCACCTACCGCAACCTCGCCCGCCAGACAGTGGACGCAGTCTACGGAAAGCTCGGCCTGCCCGTCCCGCCCTGCCGTACGGACGAGATTCCCCTCCCCGGCGGCGCAACCGGCGACTTCGAGACCTTCGCCGCTACCTTCAAGGCCACGAGTGGTCTCACGGACACCCTCTCCGAGCGGCTGATCAAAGTCTACGGCACCCGCGCCCCCGATGTTCTCGCGATGGCCGAAGGCGACCCCTCGCTTAAGATGCCTCTATCTCCAAACCCTACCCTCGAGACCGGCGTCCTCGGCGCAGAGATCCTCTACGCCTTCCGCTGCGAACTGGCTCAGCGTCTCACCGACGTGCTCCTCAGGCGTACCATGGTCGGTCTCGGTCCGCGCGTCGGTCTCGATGTGGACGAGGCCGCAGCCGACGTCGCCAGAGAATACCTCGGCTGGGATGCGCAGAAGGCCAGAGATGAGCTCGCACACTACCGCTCCTTCGTAGAGCGTTACAGACCAAAGGACTTCAGGAAGAGAAAAGTCGTCCGGATCTGACAAATAAAAACACCAAGAATTGTTCCTGATTCACGTTTGAGGACGCTAGATTAGGGTAAAACACGAGATGCAGGTCAGAGATGGATCGCTTGGAGCAGGAGGTATTGCGCGTGCAGACTGGA
>JBFLXF010000491.1:0-2739 GCA_040757515.1 Actinomycetota bacterium | reverse complement strand
GAGCCACTCGAACGCCTCCTCGGCGATGACGGCGGCGATCTCGCCGGAGACCGACCCCTCCAGGTTCGCCTCGGAGACGACGAGGACCTTGCCGGTCTTCTTCGCCGAGGCGAGGATCGTCTCCTTATCCAGCGGATAGAGGATCATGGGCTCCACCACCTCGGTCTCGATGCCGTGCTCCCCGGAGAGCCTGCCCGCGATCTCCAGCACGTCGTGGAGCAGGAGCCCGTAGGCGATGACGGTGATATCGTCGCCCTGGCGGTGGACCTTCGCTTTATCCAGCGGGACGGCGTAGTCCTCGTCGGGAACCTCCTCCTTCACGAGGCGGTACGCCTTCTTGTGCTCGAAGAAGAGAACGGGGTTGGGGTCGCGGATGGCGCTCTTGAGCATCCCCTTGGCGTCGGAGGGGAAGCTCGGGGCGACGACCTTGAGGCCGGGCGTGTTGCAGAAATACGCCTCTACCGACTGGGAATGGTAGAGGGCGCCGCCGGGGACGACGCCGTAGGGGGCGCGGATGACGAGCGGCACGTTCCAGGCGCCGTTGGAGCGGTAGTAGAAGCGGGCGGCCTCGGAGACGATCTGGTCGAAGGCCGGGGGGATGAAGTCCGCGAACTGTATCTCGGCGACCGGTCTGAAGCCGTTTACGGAGAGGCCGATGGCGGAGCCGACGATGAGACTCTCGGCGAGCGGCGTGTCGAGCACGCGCTGTGGCCCGAACTCGGCCTGCAGACCGTCCGTGACCCGGAAGACGCCACCGGCCCTCCCGACGTCCTCGCCCATCACCATCACGGTCTCATCGGCGCGCATCTCCTCGGCCAGGCCGTCGTGGATCGCCTGCAGGAGATTCTTCGTGGCCATCTCTCTATGCCTCCGCGTAGACGCGCTGTAGCGACTCCTCGGGGTCCGCGAAGGGCGCGTTCTCGGCGTACTCGGCGGCCTCCGCGACCTCGGCCCTCACCTCGGCGTCGATCTCGTCCCGGCGCTCCTGGTCGAGGACGCCGTTCTCGAGCAGGTACCGCTCGAAGCGTACTATCGGGTCCTTCAGGCGCCACTCTTCAATCTCCTCGCGCTCCCGATAGCGCCGGTCGTCGTCGTCTGAGGAGTGGGCGGTCATCCGGTAGGTCTTGGCCTCGATGAGCGTCGGTCCCTCGCCCCTCCTCGCCCGCGCAACGGCCTCCTTGGCGACCTCGTAGACAGCGAGCACGTCGTTGCCGTCCACCTCGACTCCGGGGAAGCCGTAGCCCTCGGCTCTCTTCGCTATGGAGCCTGCGACCTGGAGGTTGACGGGGACGCTTATGGCGTAGACGTTGTTCTGGACCAGAAAGACCACGGGCAGGTCGTGGATGCCGGCGAAGTTCATCGCCTCGTGCCAGTCCCCCCCGCTGGTGGAGGCCTCGCCGCCGCAGACTAGCACGACCCCGTCTTCCTTACGCATCTTGAAGGCGAGAGCGCTTCCGGTGGCCTGCGGGTACTGCACCCCGATGGGCGCGGAGGCGGTGACGATGTTCAGCTCGCGACAGGAGAAATGGCCCGGCATCTGGCGCCCGCCGCTATTCGGGTCCTCCCTGCGGGCGAGCAGCGCGAGCAGCTCGTCGCGGGCGGTCATGCCCAAAGTGAGCACGATGCCGTGGTCGCGGTAGTAGGGGTAGACGTAGTCGTAGCCGGGCCTGAGGTTGTAGGCGGCCCCGACCTGGGCGGCCTCCTGACCCTGACAGGAGATCACGAACGCCGCCTTGCCCTGGCGGTTCAGGATCCAGGACCGCTCGTCCACCCGCCGCGCGAGCAGCATGTGGCGGTAGATCTTTACCAGGTCGTCCTCGTCCAGGCCGAGTACCTCGTGTTTGGCCCGGGCCTCTCCGATAGCCACAGAGCCCTCCTCGAAATCTCGCTCTCCCCTACGCCGGGGCTGAAGATCACCCCTTCGAACCTCTATCCTACCAGACCCTGCCCTGCGAGTTCCGTGCGCGCATCCCCTGCATGCATCCACCATGCAAGCCGCAGACCGGCTACACCAGCACGTCGAGGTCGTAGTGCCTGCGGACGGGGGTGTCTATGAGCAGGGAGGCGAACCTCTCGATCTTCTCGTCGTAGAAGCCGCCGGCTACGGACGCCTCCCGGTCGGCCTCCGTCTCCCAGAGCGTGATCGAGAGCCCGATCCCCGTCTCGTGGTCCGTGAGAAGCATCGCCCCCTTGAACCCGCGCTGCCTCTTCGCCGCCGGCACCACCTCCTCCCTGTACACCCGCACCATCTCCCGGGCATCCACCGGCCTCATCTTCAGCTCCACCACCCTCGCGTGCACGGCCCGACTCCTTCCCGCCGTCACCGGCAAATAGATACTTGCGTATCAACCAGATTATATCCGGTCGGGGTCAGGGCCGGCGCGGGCTTGCGGCCACGCTCCGGCGCGGCCGGGCGGCGGACCGGGCTGTTCAGGTGGCGGGTTCTAGATGACGGGCGTCTCGCGGTAGGTGCCGAAGACCTCCTGCATGGCCGAGCAGATCTCGCCGACCGTCGCGTACGCCCGCACGGCCTCGAGGGTTGCGTACATCGTGTTGCCGTTCCCGCGGCAGGTCTCCTTGAGGTCCTCCAGGCAGCGGCGCACGCGCTCGTTGTCGCGGCGCTCCTTGAGGGCCTTGAGGCGCTCGACCTGCCGCCGGGCGACCTCGGGGTCGACGCGGTGGATCTCCACGTCCTCCTCGCTCTGCGGCTCGTAGACGTTGACGTTGACCATGTAGCGC
>JBFLXF010000490.1:0-2743 GCA_040757515.1 Actinomycetota bacterium | reverse complement strand
TCCCCGTTCGCCATCGCTCCTGCGATAGCCCGCCTCTTACACCCCTTGTCTACGCAGGCGGAGCCAGAACGTTTCGCAAGCTAATATATTGAGAAACTAAAAGAAACGGTATGCGATGAGCGATCAGACGGAGAGGCGGATTGAACTGCTCGCCGAGTTAGATCGAAGGGCGCGCGAGTTCAACGCACAGGCGGTGATGTTTAGCCAGGCGGTGGCCGGGAAGCTGGGAATCAACGCCACCGACCTACAGTGCGTGAACATCCTCAGCCAGATGGGCTCCATGACCGTCGGGCAGCTCGCGGAGGTCACTGGGCTCACGCCCGGGGCGATCACGGGGGTCGTGGATAGGCTGGAAGTCGCCGGGTACGCGCGGCGCGAGCGGGATCGGGAGGACCGGCGGCGCGTGATCGTGAGCCTGAGCGGAGAACGGGACATCTCCGCCATGTTCGACGCGATACGCCGCGCGTCGACGAGGCTGTACTCCGGCTACGCCGACGAGGAGCTCGCTCTCATTTTGGATTTCTTCACCAAGGCCGTCTCGATACTGCGAGAGCAGACGATCAGGCTGCGCGAAGACGGGGCCTGAGGCACCGATCCCTTCCCTGCAGCATTAGCCCCATCACGAATGCAAGAGAAACATGCCCCTTAACGGCCTCGAAACCGGGCGACGAACTCCTTCGCCTCTTCGGCGGCGCGGCTCCTTATCTCGGCCAGCTCCCTCTCGCCCACCCTCTGCTTGCCGCGCTCGAAGTAGAGGATGGTGGCCCGGCCCATCGCCAGCGTCCCGGCGTAGCCTATCGCCGCGGCGGCGGCCCAGCCGCCGAACGGGACGAGCTTCACCACCTGCCGGGCCAGGGCGCGCAGGCCGAAGCCAGCGGCCAGCACCCCGAGCAGCTCGCGGGCGCGATCCATGGTGAGATCCTCACCGTAGGCGGCGGCGATATGGAGGACCATACGCCCCTGGTTCGCCGTCATCACCGGCATGTCCGCGCCGGGGATGGGCAGAGCACCGATAAGGGCGTTCTGGCGGGCGTTCTTGCGCACGATCTCCTCGCAGGCCGCCCTGCGGAATAGGGGGTAGGCCTTCGCGAGAGGGACCACGTAGTCATCATCGAGCGCCCGGACGACGTGTGGCGCCAGCTCCTCCTCAGCCCCCCTTCCGGTCAGGAAAGAGGGCAGCGGGACCTCGCCCGCCTCTTCGACGCCCTTGCCGGAGAGCGTCGCCTCCCTCCCGCTCGAAGATACAGAGAGCAGGATCTCGGCACCCTTCGGTGAAGTCTGCGCGCCGAGGAGGGCGGCCAGTTCGGCGGCACGCGGCGAGTCGCCCACGACCGCGAGCGTCGCCCGCTGCCTGGCGGACCTGCGCGTCTCGTTGAATACCTTCCAGAGATTTCTGAGCCCGACCATAAGAGACTCCCTCTCGACCAAAACGACGACACAGAGGCAGGCCGAATTGATTATCGACCCATTTCGGATATATTACGAGAAAGGGCCACGGAGAGTTGCGGTGAACTAGTATCGAAGGGGTAGCTTGCAACCTCAGCGCGACCTGCGGGATATAGAGGAGATCCAGGAACTCTTCGAGGCCGGTCAGGAGACCGGTACGCTGGAGTCGAGCGAGGTTCTGGACCTCCTGCAGGAGGTAGACCTCTCCACCGACGAGATCCAGCAAGTCTACGGGATGCTCCGCGAGCAGGGCGTCGAGATCGTAGACGCGAGCTTTCTTGCGGAGGCCGAGGAGGAGGACACACATATCGTCGAGGAGGTCCTGGAGGGTGACCTCCGCAGCCGCTACACCGGCGACACCGTCCAGATGTACCTGGACGAGATCGGCAAGACGCCGCTTCTGACCAAGACGCAAGAGATCTACCTCGCCCGGCGCATCGAGCAAGGCGATGAGCGCGCGAAGGCCCACCTCACCCGGGCCAATCTGAGGCTCGTCGTCTCCATCGCCAAGAAGTACGCCGGACGCGGCGTCTCGCTGCTCGACCTCATCCAGGAGGGCAACATCGGCTTGATGCGCGCCGTCGAGAAGTTCGACTACCGCAAGGGCTTCAAGTTCTCGACCTACGCAACCTGGTGGATAAGGCAGGCCGTAACCCGCGCCATCGCGGACAAGGGGCGCACGATCCGGGTGCCGGTCCACATGGTCGAGAAGATCAACAAGTACTACCGGGTCCAGAGGACACTCGCTGCAGAGCTGAACCGCGACCCCACGGACCAGGAGGTCGCCGAGGCGATGGAGGTGGAGGCGGAGGAGATAGTGCGCATCCGGCGCGTGAGCCGGCGCTCGATCTCTCTCGCGACCCCGGTTGGAGAGGACCACTCCTCGGAGCTAGGGGACTTTATCGCGGACGAGGAGTCCGAGTCGCCGCACGATCTGGCGAAGTCCTCGCTCCTCAAGGCCCGCATGCGCGAGGCCCTCAACGGCCTTCCGGAGCGGGAACGAATGGTCCTGGAGTACCGCTTCGGCCTCACCGGTGGCCAGCCCAAGACCCTTGAGGAGGTCGGCGAGCGCTTCGACGTTACGCGCGAGCGCATCCGCCAGATACAGCTCACCGCCCTCGCCAAGATAAAGAGTAGCCCTCACGCCGCAGGTTTGCGGGACCTGCTGGATTAGGGTCGGCGCCTCCGGTCGCTGCAGAGGCGGGCTTACGCCTCTACCCCCTGTTCGGCCCCGAGTGGCGGTCGTTCTCTTCCCGCGTGTCTCTGCCCTCTCCGCCCGGGCGGTTCGGGTTGCGCC
>JBFLXF010000489.1:0-2747 GCA_040757515.1 Actinomycetota bacterium | reverse complement strand
CCCGCCGACCGCCCATCCACTGATCTGCGAGAAGAGCGATGTGATGGATTCGACGCGGTTCATGAGCACGTCGATGACCTCGTCGGAGAGATTCGGGAGCCGATGCGACTTCCAGTAGTAGTGCATCCCGTGCGGCGCGCCGCCGTCGAGCATGGACTGGATCGCCAGGTACGGCACGGGACGCGCCACCTCGGCGATCGGCGTGCCCAGACCGCGCAACGGCTCGATCGCGCGCTGGCCCGCAGCAATGTCTCCCGCCCACACAGGCAGCAGTATCACCACCGGTTTGCCGTACTGTTCGGCGGGCAGAAACGGCATCGGCGGCGCCAGGCGCGACGCGATGGTGATGCCCAGCTCCTCGGGCGCTTCGGGGGCGAAGTCACGGACGAAGCGCAGGACCTCCGGAGCGTCGGCGAGCGGCCAGAAGATCGGGCCGCCGAGCACCATCGGCCCGACCGGGTGCAGCCGGTACTCGAAAGCGGTGGCAATCCCGAAGTTGCCGCCCCCTCCGCGCAGCCCCCAGAACAGATCCGGCTCGCTCCCGGCGTTGACGTGAAGCTGCTCGCCTTCGGCGGTGACCAGGTCCACGGCGAGCAGGTTGTCCACGGTCAGGCCGTGCTTGCGCATCAGGTGCCCGAGTCCGCCGCCCAGCGTCAGGCCCGCGATGCCGGTGTGGCTGATGATGCCGCCGGTTGTGGCAAGCCCGAACCGCTGGGTAGCGCGGTCGAGCTCCGCCCAGAGGACGCCGCCCGCCGCCCGCGCGGTTCGCGCCTCCGGGTCCACCCGGACGGACTTCATCAGCGACAGGTCGATCATGAGTCCGCCCTCGCACACGGCGTGTCCGGCGACGGCGTGACCGCCTCCGCGCACCGAGACGAGCAGGTCGCACTCCCGCGCGAAGCGGACGGCCTCGATAACATCGTCGGCGCCCACGCAGCGAGCGATGAGCGCCGGATGGCGGTCGATAGCGCCATTCCAGATGCGGCGGGCCTCGTCGTAGCCTTCCTCACCCGGTCTGAGCAGCGCGCCACGGAAGCGGGTTCGCAGCTCCTTGACGGCCTTCGGTTCGATGGCTCTCTCTTCGATCATCGGTGTCCTCCTCTGCTGTCAGCGGGACAGGGCGCTCTTCAAACACTCTTCGAGCCGGGTAGGCGTCGTTGCTTCAGCCGTGCGCCGAACGCCGTCGAACTGCCAGCCTTCGTTGAGAGCGAGTTGCATATCCACCAGGAGCGAGGCCGCCTCCTCCGACATGCCGGCGGTGAGGAGCGCACCCTTCATGTCAGCCGGAGGGAACTCGACGTACGGCAGATCTGGCATGCCCAGCAGCGAGCCGATAGTGGCCGTCGCCTCGCGCATGCTCACGTCTTCGGGTCCCAGGAGTAGCTTGGCCTGGTGGCCTGCGAAATCGCGGCGCATCAATCGCTCCGCCGCCTCGCGAGCAACGTCCTGCGTTGCGATCATGGGGAACTTCAGATCGCCCCTGATCGCGCTACCGTTGATCTTCTGCGACTGGATCAGGGGCAGATTCGCCAGCAAGTTGTCCATGTAGAAGGCGGACCTCAGCGCGAGGACATTGACCTCATCCAACCGGAACAGACGTTCCTCGAACTCGCGCAGTCCTGCCGGTGGTCCCACCACGTTCTCCCGATTTACGCCGACCGTGCTCAGCGCGACGATATGGCCGACCCTCGCCTCACGCAGCGCATCGGCGATCGCACGGCTCATCCCGGAGCGGTTGGCCACGAACTGCGGGTCCGCCAGGTCCTCGGGGAGGAGAACTAGGGCCGCTTCGGCATCCCTGAACAACCTCTTCAGGTCCTCCACGTCGCGCGCGTCGCCCGTTAGGACTTCGGCGCCCCGCTCGCGAAACTCCTCCAGCTTCCGCTCGTGCTCGAACACGCGAACTTCCTCGTTCTGGCGCAGGAGCAGGTCGGTCGCCTTGCTTCCGACGTTCCCCGCCGCGCCCATCACCGCGATCATCTCTGCCTCCTTCCCCCGGTCATCACTTCGCCGGCTCCTGTTGATCTCTATGTCCCGACTTGTCTTCCTCCACCCGTTCGATCATGAACGCGGCCAGATCCGGCCAGTTACGAAAGTTGCGGAACGCGCCACTGACGATGTCCCGCACGCTCCCGCGATACTCCCATCCATCGGCCACCTCCTCCTTCCAGAGGCGAACGGTGAAGAGATGAGAGCGCGCTCGACGCTCTCGTTCGTTGGCTGCCAGATCTCCATTCATCACGACTACAGGATTGCACGGGTAGCGTTCCTCAGGCGTTCCGTGGGGCGTTCCCGGAGAGAAATCTCTGCGCCGGGTATTCCGCGTATCAGGTTTGCGCGAGAAGTGTGGCGGCTTCGCGCAGGTCCGGAGTGTCCAACCCTTCGGTAAATCCATCGAGAATTGCGGCCAGAAGATCGCGCGCCTTGGTCGTCCCCGGACCGTCGCCACGCTCCAGCCGGTGGCGAAGTAGACTAACGGCGGTGCGGAGCTCGAACATCTTCGCTCCCTGGCGGCGCGCGACAACGAGCGCGTGCTTTAGCTCTGCCTCTATGTCCTGCGCAGGGCTGCCGAGCATCGCGAGGAACTCCGCACGAAGCCGGTGAGCCTCTGCCTCCCACACACTGGCGGCGCCACCCATTTCGAGGGCTCGCTCGGACTCCGCCAGACCGGTCCGGGCGTCCCTCACCACCGCGCAGGCTTCGAGAAGCAGGCGAACGAGGCAGGCGCGCATTCCGGGGGCATGATC
>JBFLXF010000488.1:0-2752 GCA_040757515.1 Actinomycetota bacterium | reverse complement strand
GCCCGATAATCGGGATAAACGACTCGGGCGGGGCGCGCATCCAGGAGGGCGTCGTCTCCCTGGCCGGCTACGCGGACATCTTTCACAGGAACGTCATGGCGAGCGGCGTGATCCCGCAGATCAGCGTGATCATGGGCCCCTGCGCCGGCGGCGCGGTCTACTCTCCCGCCATAACCGACTTCGTCTTCATGGTCGAGGGGACGAGCCACATGTTCATCACCGGTCCCGACGTCATAAAGAGCGTCACCGGCGAGGAGGTCTCCTTCGAGGACCTCGGAGGAGCGGGCACGCACAACACGAGGAGCGGCGTCGCCCACTTCGCCGCCCCAGACGAGGAGACGTGCCTCGAAGACGTGCGCTACCTGCTCTCCTTCCTGCCCGAGAACAACCTGGAGACCGCCCCCTACTACCCGCCGACCGACTCCGCCGAGCGGATGGAGGAGGACCTCGCCACCCTCATCCCGGACTCGCCGCAGAGGCCCTACGACATGCGGCGCGCCATAGAGCTCGTGGTGGACGACGGGGAGTTCTACGAGGTGCAGGAGGGCTGGGCGCAGAACCTCGTCG
Organism: Actinomycetota bacterium; assembly: GCA_040757515.1. Lineage (GTDB taxonomy): Bacteria > Actinomycetota > Rubrobacteria > Rubrobacterales > Rubrobacteraceae > JBFLXF01. The sequence continues at coordinate 2,185 of JBFLXF010000488.1, read as the reverse complement.
TCGGCTTCGCCAGGCTCGACGGGCACGCCATCGGCGTCGTCGGCAACCAGCCGATGGTGCTGGCCGGCACCCTCGACATAGACGCCAGCGTCAAGGGGGCGCGGTTCGTCAGGTTCTGCGACGCGTTCAACATCCCTCTTCTCACGTTCGTGGACGTGCCGGGGTTCCTGCCCGGGACGGACCAGGAGTGGGGCGGGATCATCCGCCACGGCGCCAAGCTCCTCTACGCCTTCTCCGAGGCCACCGTGCCCAAGATGACGGTCATAACCAGGAAGGCGTACGGCGGTGCCTACGACGTCATGAACTCCAAGCACATCGGCGCCGACGTGAACGTCGCGTGGCCGACGGGGGAGGTTGCGGTCATGGGTGCCGCGGCGGCGGTCAACATAATCTTCCGGCGCGAGATCGCCGAGGCCGAAGATCCGGAGGCCAAGCGCGCCGAGCTGATCGAGTCTTACGAAGAGCGGTTCAACAACCCGATGGTCGCCGCCGAGATGGGCTACGTGGACGACGTCATAGACCCGCGCGAGACCAGGCCCTACCTCATAAAGGCGCTTTCGATGGTGCGCACCAAGCGCCCCGAGCGACCGCCCCGCAAGCACGGGAACATACCGCTTTGAGGGCTTCTACGTGAACAACGCAGTGAACGGGGCGCGAGGTACAGGAGAGCAGCGTTTTTCGTCTCCCTGGTGACCATGCCGGTGGACGGGGCACACAGCGGGAGATCCGCGCGTGCGAAAACCCGTCCAGGAATCTGCGTCCCGTTTTCGCGGGATACTTGAACGCTTGGTGTGAATTATCCGTTAAAATTTGAGCGGAGCGACGATCAGGGAGTGACGGCGGAGACCCTCGCTGCTAATGGACACTGATGCTTTGGCCTTCCGCTCCAAAGATCCTAAGCGGCGGCAACTCTTTGCGTCTCGCTCATAGCGACTCTACAAAACTGGCGTTTCTTGTACATCTTGTAGGGCACGGATATAGAGGAAGCGTTGCCCGACCTCCGCGTTAAAGATCGTTCTCATATCAACGTCTGGGAAGGCTGCCTCATCGACACGCTGGCGGACGAGGTTTTCTTGACCCGCGCGAAGTCAAACCCGGTGGTTGTCGTCGGTGGGAGGAAGACACCAGCAGTGGAGGCGGTGAAGACTTCGTACCATCAGCCGATGGCCCTCGCACCCACCCCGGGCTGCGCTCTCCCGGTGGCGAGTACAAAGGCGCGGCTCCCCGAGACGGGGCGCAGGCCGCTCCGCAAGCTCCGCGGCCCCCGCCCCTAAACAATCGCTTATGGTCGGCGCGACCACGTAGAACCGGCCGGCTAACGCCCGCCGGACTTTTCACAGCACGTTTCACAATAGGTGAGCCGCAAGTCGGTATCCGGCATGCTCGAAGAAGCCCCGAGCGTCCGCGGCGCTGACCGCCGATAGTGCCACACCGATCGCTTCCACCAGGGCCTCCTTGGTCCGGGCGGCGGCCTTGCGTAGCAGGTTCTTGATCTTGGCGAACGCCTCTTCGATCGGGTCGTAGTCGGGGGAGTAGGCCGGCAGATACGCCAGCTCGCAACCTCGCCCCTCGATGAGTTCCCTTACCCGCCTTGGCCTGTGGGCGCCGAGGTTATCCATGACCACTACCTGTCCCGGACAAAGGCTCGGAGCTAGCACCTGCTCCACATAAGCCTCGAAGACTACAGCAGTGGTCGCTCCCTCCACAGCAAGAGATGGTCCCATCCCCTCCAAACTCATACTCGAGAGCACCGTCGTGTTCTTGCCCCGGGTTCGTGGCACCGGCAGGTACAGCCGCTCGCCTCTGGGTGCGTAACCGTAGATCGGAGAGAGCGAGGTATGCGTCCCACACTCGTCCACGAAGATGAGCCTCTCTGGCTCCACCGCCGCGGCCACCATCACCCTCCAGGTTGCCCTCTCGAACTCGTCGCGTTCTGTAGCAACTCGTCCCCCTTTTTCCTCGTGGGACCGATCCGGGCTATGGCGCGGCACATCGTGGAGCGGCTCACCGAGATCCCCGTCATGGCTTCTATGTAGTTGCAGCGCTCCCGAAGGGTGACGAACGGGCGCTCTTTGAGGGCGTCTTCGAGCAGCTTCCTCGCATTCTCGTCGAGCTTCGGAGCGGATCCCGGGCGCTTCTTGGGGGCTAGAGATTCTCCCCTCTCTACCTTCGCGACGTAGCGCTT
>JBFLXF010000487.1:0-2758 GCA_040757515.1 Actinomycetota bacterium | reverse complement strand
CGCGATAGTCTGGCTCGCCACCGCTGCTCTAGCTATCCTCATGACGGCCACCGCAGATATCGGTACCGAGCACGGGCTCTCGTTCGCCGTATACTTGCGGGCTCCCTTCGGGACGGTCGGGACTCACCTGCCCGCCATCTCGCGCGGGATAGTCGCGGCATGCTGGTTCGGGATACAGACGTATCTCGGGGCTTTAGCGATCAATGGCATAGTGGATTTCCTGACCGGCTTCGATTTCTGGCCGCTGTGGTACGCGCTGTTCCTGATCGTCCAGACGGTAAATGTGGCTCTGGGCATCAGGGCAGTCGAGCGGCTGGCATCCATCGCGGCTCCCGCCATCCTGGCTATCGCGATCTGGATGTACTTCAACCTCGCCGGCGTCGCCGAGGTGGAGGGGACGAACATCTGGACGTTCGCCGGAGAGGGACCTCGGCTCTCCATCCTGGCTCTCTTCGCGGCGAACATGGCGGTCTGGTCGGCGCTCTCGGTGGACATCCCGAACATAACTCGCTTCGTCGCCGCCCGGCCCACCAGGAGTTTCTTCGGGCGCAACCGCAACGTGCTGGTCGCTCAGTTTCTCACGCTGCCCACCGTGCAGGCGATGATAGCCTTTATCGGGGCGGTCTCGTTTATCGTGACCGGTAACTGGAACCCGGTCGAGGTCATCCAGCAGCAGGGAACAGGGCTCGTTCTCGTCGTCCTTCTGGTCATGGTCATCCTGGCCCAGTGGTCCACGAACATGGCGGCGAACGCTATCCCGGCGGCCCTCGCCTTCGTGAACGCCGGCGCTCCCTACCTGCGCTACCCATGGGCCGTGGTCCTCGCCGCCGTGGTCGCCACCGCAGTCGCCCCATGGGCCCTCCTGGAGAACCTCTTCGCGTTCCTGAGCTACTACGGCGGCTTTATCGGGGCCATCGGCGGCATCATGGTCTGCGACTACTACGTCTTCCGCAGGCGGCGCCTCAACGTCCCGGACCTCTACAGGGCCGACGGCCAGTTCCGCTACTGGCACGGGATCAACCCGGCAGGCGTTATCGCCTGGGGGACGGCGGCTATCCTGTCGCTCCTCTGGCTCGACATAGCGTTCATCGTCGGGTTCCCGATCGCCTTCGCCCTCTACTACCTCCTTATGCGCTTCTGGATCCTCCAACGCTACCGGCAGGCAGAGATAGACTCCAGCTACGATGACAGATACCTCGCCACCAGCATGGACCTCAACTGGGTCTATCACCGGGGAGAGGGCTTCACCCGCGAGAGGACCGATGAGATCCCCGAGAGCGCAGTCAAACGCGAGGACCTCTGAGATGCCGGCCCCGCCACCAGAGTGATAGAACAGCCTTTGCCGCTCAGCCGTTGACAGCCGCTCAAATGGCTTGCTATATTGATTGATGGAATTCTATTTCCGGTCTGCGGAAGGTCGGGGAGAGGAAGAGGAGATGGCGCAGAAGGCGGTCGATCGGGGCGTGGAGACGGGGTACAGCGAGAGGCTGTACAACGAGGACTTACGGCCGCTCGGTGATGAGGAGCGCAGCTGGACGACCTACAGTCTGTTTGCGACGTGGATGGCGGACGTGCACAGCATTGGGGGTTACACGTTCGCTGCGGGGTTGTTCTTTCTGGGGCTGACGGGCTGGCAGGTCTTTCTGGCGCTGATGGTGGGGATCACGGCGGTCTACTTCCTGATGAACCTCATCAGCGTGGCGGGGCAGCGGCACGGGATACCGTATCCGGTGCTGGCGAGGATCAGCTTCGGGGTCTTCGGGGCGAACGTCCCGGCCCTCATCCGGGCGGTCATCGCGACGTTCTGGTATGGCATCCAGACGTGGCTGGCCTCGGTGGCGGTCCTCGTACTGCTGGTGCAGCTCTTCCCGGGGCTTGAGGCCTACACGGAGAACTCCATCCTCGGGCTCTCGACGCTCGGCTGGATCTGCTTTCTGGCTATGTGGCTGGCGCAGCTGCTCGTGCTGCGCAACGGGATGGACTCCATCCGCACGCTGGTGGACTGGTCGGGACCGGCGATCTACGTCGCCATGTTCGCGCTTGCGGTCTGGATCTGGTACGAGGCTGGGGCGAGGATGGACTTCAACCTCGGCTCCCGCGAGCTCTCCGGCGGGGAGGCGGTGCTGGTCTTCCTCACGGCGGCTGCGCTCGTCGTCAACTACTTTTCCACGCTGATGCTCAACTTCTGCGACTTCTCCCGGTGGGCGCCCTCCGAGCGCATGGTGCGGTGGGGGAACTTCTGGGGGTTGCCGGTCAACTTCATGCTCTTCTCGGCGGTAGTAGTCGTGACGACGGCTGGCTCCATAGCCGTCTTCGGCGAGGCCATCACCGACCCGGTGGAGCTCGTCGCCGAGATACCGAGCACGCTTGCGATAGCCATCGGGGCGCTCACCTTCGCGCTCGCCACCATAGGTATAAACATCGTCGCCAACTTCGTCGGGCCCGCCTACGACTTCGCCAACGCCTTCCCGCGGCACATAGACTTCAAGCGTGGAGGCCTGATCACGGCCGTGATCGCCATCTTGGTGATGCCGTGGCACGTCTACGGCAGCCCCGTGGCCATAAACTACTTCCTTGGCGGTCTCGGCGCTTTGCTCGGTCCTATCTTCGGGGTTATCGTCACCGACTACTATCTGATAAAGCGCGGCAGGATACAGGTACACGCCCTCTTCAGAGAGGGGGAGACATCCCCCTACTGGTACAGGGGAGGCGTGAATCGCGACGTCCTCTACGCTTTCGTGCCCGCCTCCCTCGTCTC
>JBFLXF010000486.1:0-2761 GCA_040757515.1 Actinomycetota bacterium | reverse complement strand
CTACCCGGACGACGAGATTCTGTCGTACCGCCGGGAGATCGCCGAGGCCGCGCGCGAATTGCCCGACTCCCCGGCCAGAGACGCCGTCCTTGCCTTTCTCGCCTACTGGGAGAGCGAGCCCGCGCAGCGCCTGCAGTCCCGTTACGCCGAGGGCTTCGACTTTAAGCGCCGCGGCTGCCTCTACCTGAGCTACTATCGCTACGGCGACTCGCGGGCGCGCGGGCAGGTGCTCGCGGATATGAAGGCCGCCTATGCGCGCGCCGGGTACCCGCTCGACACCACCGAGCTGCCGGACTACCTCCCGCTGGTGTTGGAGTTTGCCTCCGAGGAACCTGAAGAAGGGCTTCGCATGCTGGCCGAGCACCGGGCGGCGGTCGAGGTCATCCGGCGTTCGCTGTGGCACGACCGCAGCCCCTACGCACGGCTGGTCGAGGCGCTGTGCTACTTCCTGCCGGCGCTCGACGAGGAGACGGAGCTGGAGATGCGCAGGCTCATCGTGCAGGGGCCGCCGCAGGAGAGCGTCGGTCTGGAGCCGTACTCGGCGGAGCGGCCCGCCGGAGGACACCTGAGCGGCGTGGCTTACGAGGGGAGGGAACGTTGAACCTCTGGCACCAGTTCCTGTGGGTGATCTTTCCTTACCTCGCCCTCGTCACCTTCGTGCTCGGCCACATCTACCGCTACCGCTACGACCAGTACGGCTGGACCCCGAAATCCAGTCAGCTTCTGGAACGCAGGCTCCTGATGTGGGGCGTTCTGCTCTTCCACTGGGGGATACTCTTCGTCTTTATCGGGCACGCGATGGGATTGCTCGTCCCGATAGAAGTCTACCGGGCTATGGGGGTCTCGGACCACAACTACCATTTGCTCTCCCTGTGGGCCGGTTCGGCCGTCGGGGCCGTTGCTCTGACGGGCATCCTTCTGCTCAACATCCGGCGCTGGTTCATCGAGCGCATCCGCAGGAATACGGACACGATGAGGTTCATAACGGACGCGTTGCTCTTGGTGGTGATCGTGCTCGGGATGGGGGCCACCATCGGCTACCGGGTCTACGCCAGCCAGTACGAGCTGCAGGGCGAGTTCGAGTACCGGGACACCATAGGCCCCTGGTTCCGCAGCCTCTTCTACTTCTCGCCGCAGCCCGAGCTCATGGTGGGCGCGCCCTTGATCTTTCAGCTGCACACTCTCTCGGCGTTCTTGCTCTTCGCTTTGTGGCCGTTCTCCAGCCTGGTGCACGCCTTTAGCGTCCCTCTGGGTTACCTGCGCCGCAGCTACATCCAGTACCGCAGCTCCAACCCACGGGCGTCGCTGGAGCGCGAGCGTGCCTTGAAGGCGGGCAGAAAGCCACCCAGACTCGAACAGAGCAGACGCATAGAGTGAGCGGGGGTAGAGGCTTGTTCCGCAACGCGTTGCAGAGGGTCAACTGGCAAGCTGTGATCTGGGGCTGGGCCGTGGCGATCGCTACCGGCATCGTCCTGAACCTCATCTTCGAGGCGGCCCATATCCTGCTGTTCGGTGGGGAGGCGCTCGACGCCGCGAGTCCCACGGCCGCGGTGATAACCATCTCCCTTATCTCCGGTTTCCTCGCCCACTTCGCGGGCGGCTACGTGGCCGGCCGGAGGGCCCGCGCCTACGGTGGTCTCCAGGGTGCGATGGTGGCGATACTGGGCTTTCTCTTCGTGGTTGTCGCGGTGGCCGTTGTATCCGCGATCCTGCTCGCCACCGCTGGGGTCGTTCTGGTCGAGCGGGGCGTTCCGCTTCCCGCGCTCACTCTCGGGGTCGCGGGCGGCGCGTTGCTGGCGAGCCTGGCGCTCTTGCTCTTGAACCTCCTCGGCGGCTTCTTCGGCGGTAAGCTGGGTGAGTGGGAGCGCGGGCCGGTCGACACCTCCGGCGGAGCGGTGAGGACGCCCCGGGAGTAGGTGGTAGGATCAGGGCGCTTCACGCGAGCGACGGAGAAGTGTCATCTTGGATGCGGAGACGATGAGGGCGGTAGGGACCGCGACGGACGGCGGGGGTCTGCTCCGTCTGCCGGCGCTCGCGGCGCTCGTGCTCGCCTTTTGTGTTCTCTACCCGTACCTCGACGGCGCGGGCTCCTGTGGAGAGCCGGGATGCCCCGAGTTCTCGCAGGCGCACGCGCCGGTTTTTCCCGAGCTCGCGGCCGGGGCGTTCGTCGTCTCCATCGCCGCGACGGCTCCGGCGCTGGCCGGTCGTCTCCGCCGCCGCCTCGACCCCGAGAGGAAGCCCGCCGAGGTATACCTCTCTCCCGATCCCGAACCGCCCCGGCAGCCGGCCGCTTAGCACAATTTCTGGAGGTGCGCCGCTTTTGTGCGGAATCGGCGCCCCGGTTTCGGCAGAGGATTCGGATAGAGAGGTGTAGAAGATGCAAAAAGGAACCAACCGGCTCGTCATCGGAGCGGTCGCGGTGGCGATCCTGGTAGCGGGACTGATGGTCGTGCTGAGCCAGATAGACCGCGCGGGCAGCTCGCAGGAAGCCTTCGCGGACATCCCTCAGGATGGAACCCGTCTGGGCAACGAGAACGCGCCTGTGACGATACATCTCTACGAGGACTTCCAATGTCCTGCATGCGGGATCTTCGCCCGCGAGACGCTGCCGGATGTGGTCGAGCGCTACGTGGAGCCGGGGGAGGTCAAGATCGTCTCCGAGACGCTGGCCTTCTTGGGCCCGGACTCGGTCCCCGCCGCGAGGGCCGCTATCGCCGCCGGGGGGCAGGACCGCTACTGGCAGTACGCCATCCTGTTTTTC
>JBFLXF010000485.1:0-2764 GCA_040757515.1 Actinomycetota bacterium | reverse complement strand
ATAGACGCCGGGGTGACGACGCTCCTGGACTGGTCGCACATCAACAATACCCCCGAGCACGCCGACGAGGCGATCCGGGCGCTGGCCGAGACCGGCATCCGGGCCGTCTACTGCTACGGCAACCCCAACACCTCGCTCGCCGACTGGTGGTTCAACAGCACCCTGAAGGCTCCGGAGGACATCCGGCGGGTGCGCGAGAGGTACTTCGCCTCCGACGACGGGCTCATGACGCTCGCCATGGGGACCCGGGGCCCAGGCTTCTGCGTCCCCGAGGTGGTCCGCCACGACTGGGAGCTCGCGCGGGAGATCGGGGTGCCTATCAGCGTGCACGTCGGGATGGGGCCCGTGGCCGGTCGCTTCAGGATGGTCGAGCAGCTCCACGAGCTCGGCCTGCTCGGCCCGGACACCACCTACATCCACTGCAACCATCTCACCGACCGCGAGTTCCGGCTCATCGCGGAGACCGGCGGCACCGTCTCCATCGCCCCGATGGTCGAGATGACGATGGGCCACGGTATGCCCCCGACCGGGGAGGTGCTGGCGCACGGCATCCGGCCCAGCCTGAGCTGCGACGTGGTCACGAGCGTTCCCGGCGATCCCTTCACCCAGATGCGCTTCCTCTTCGCCGCCGAGCGGGTTCGCGTCCACGAGCGCGTCTTCGAGGAAGAGCTGGAGGAGACCCCGCCGCTCCTCTCCTCGCGCGACGTGCTCGAGTTCGCCACCGTCGAGGGCGCGCGCACCGTGGGCCTCGCCGGGAGGACCGGCTCGCTCACCCCCGGCAAGAAGGCCGACGTCGTTATGCTGAGCATCGAGCGCGTCAACGCCGCGCCCGTCGTAGACCCGGTCGGGACGGTGGTGTGCAGCATGGACACCTCCAACGTGGACTCCGTGTGGGTGAACGGCCGCGCGCTCAAGCGCGACGGGAGGCTCGTGGACGCGGATCTGGAGCGGGTGCGCCGGCTCGCGGAGGACTCCCGCGACTACCTGGTGGCCCGGGCCGGTCCCCTGCCGCACTGGGCTACTCCGCGCACGAGCGGGACGGCCTCCGGGGTCGCCGAGTAGCCTTCTCTCCTGTGTCTTGCGCGGAGGCGTACCGTTAATGCGGGCTCTCCTTATAGAGCGTTTCGGCGATCCGCAGGAGCTGCGACCGAAGGAGGTTCCCCGACCGGAACTGCAGGAAGGCGAGGTTCTAGTCGAGGTGCACGCCGCCGCCGTGAACCGCAGCGACGTGCTCAACGTCCGTGGCTCGTTCCCCATGACGACCTTACCCCGCATCCCGGGCCGGGACTTCGCCGGAGTCGTGGTGGAGGGACCGCAGGGGTTTGTGGGCATGGAGGTGTGGGGCACGGGCGGGGGAGACCTGGGCTTCACGCGCGACGGTACCCACGCCGAGTATTTGGCCCTGCCCCGCGACGCTGTGGTGCCCGTGCCGGAGGGTCTCTCCCCAGAGGAGGCAGCCGTCTCCGGCCTTGCGTACCTCGCGGCCGCCATGGGTCTCATCGAGCTGGGAGGGATCTCCGCTGGAGAGTCGGTGCTCATCACCGGGGCCGCGGGCGGCGTCGGGAGCGCGGCGGTCATGATCTCGCGCTGGAAGGGGGCCTCCTCCGTGATCGGGGCGGTCAAGGACAACTCCGAGCGCGCGGTCGCCGGGGAGGCGGGCGCCGGGGTCGTCATAGACACCTCCCGGGAGAACGTCCCGGAGGCGGTTATGGCCGCCACGGATGGCAGGGGTGTGGATCTCGTGCTCGACACCGTAGGAGGTCCTCTCTTCGAGCTATGTCTCAACAGCCTCGCGCAGAGAGGACGCATGGTCGTCCTCACTACTGTAGGGGAACGACGCGTCTCGTTCGATCTGCTGGACTTCTACCGCAGGGAGCTGCGGCTGCTGGGCCTCATGACCTCGCGGCTGGATGCTGCGGACAGCGCCTCGATGCTCCGCGCCCTGCTCCCCGGTTTCGAGGAGGGGGTCCTGCGCGCTCCCCCCATGGCCGAGCGTTACTCGCTGGACCGAGCCGCCGCGGCCTACGATCGGGTCGAGAGAGGCGAGACGGGAGGACGGGTGCTGCTCGTCATGCGATAGAGCTCGGTATGCCCGGAGATAGATCCGCTTCCGGATCGCCGGCTTTCGCGGATCCTATGCAGAGACTCGCGGGATGGCATCCGCCGCGTGCGCACCGGCATCGGCTTGCTGCGGCAACTCTTTGGGCTTCGCCCGGCACGCGCAGCTCAGCGTGACGATCGAGGAGATCAGGCGCTGTGAAGGGCGAAAAACCGGTGGTACCCGGCTCCCCGCGTGTCGTCTTTGCGTCCGGGGCCTCGCTTGAGCGCTCGCCGAAACCGGAGCAGGCACTGTACCTGTGCGGGCTACGACGAACCCTGGACGGCGGGTGCCGAACGAGCGGCAGAGGAGGCACGCAGGGCTGACGATTTTCCCTGTGCTTCAAGGGCGATCTCTCGATCCGGCAGATAGCATCTTTTCCCGTCGTTCGCCACAACGATGACGGACAGCTCGGGCTTGCCGGACCGGATCCCGGAGACGGGTATGTCCCGCTCGAAGCCGGAGTGCTCGAATGCCGTATCGCCGAGGCGTTCTGCCACGCTCTCGCTTCGTGTCCCGTAGAAGGCGGGGAAGGGCTTGCCGTCCACGACGACATAGACGCCGCCCGCAACATCTGCGGCGGCCTCATCCACGGCCCAACCCGTGATGCGGATGAAGTCGCCTTTTCTGTCCACGGCGTCTATGCCATAGCGGGTGGCGGACGAG
>JBFLXF010000484.1:0-2772 GCA_040757515.1 Actinomycetota bacterium | reverse complement strand
CTGGACTACGACCTGTGGGAGAGCCTGCGCAGGATCCTGGGATGGCTTTCGGAGAACTGGCGTCTTGCGGACGAGGGGATGTGGGAGGTGCGCGGCGGCAGGCAACAGTTTGTCTCCTCGAAACTGATGTGCTGGGTTGCTCTGGAGCGGGCCGTGCGCATTGCCCGCCAGAGAGGGCTGCCTGCCGGCGAGGGCCGCTGGGTAGAGGAGCGTGACGCCATCTACCAGGAGATCATGCGCAGAGGCTGGAACGAGCAGCGGCAGAGTTTCGTCCAACACTACGGCTCCGGCGCTCTGGACGCCTCTCTGCTGCTGATGCCCCTGGTGAAGTTCGTCGGTCCTACGGACCCCCGCTGGCTGGCGACGCTGGATGCCATAAAGGAAGAACTCGCTCACGACGCCCTAGTGGACCGCTACCTGGTCGGCAAGGCCGCTGACGACGGCTTCGTAGAGGGAGAGGGGAGCTTCAGCATATGCTCGTTCTGGTTTGTGGAGTGCCTGACACGGGCGGGGCGTCTGGACGAGGCGCGTCTCGCCTTCGAGAAGATGCTCTCCTACGCCAACCACCTCGGGCTCTACGCCGAAGAGATCGGTGCCTCCGGAGAGGCCCTGGGCAACTTCCCGCAGGCCTTCACTCACCTCTCTCTCATCAGCGCCGCCGTTCACCTCGACCGCGTCCTCGGACCCGCCTAGAGGAAGGAGCCTGCATGCGGACACCGCTCTTCGAGGCCATACCGAACTTCTCCGAGGGCCGCGACCCGGCGAAGATCTCGCGTATCGTCTGCGCGGTGCGCCGCGTCTCGGGTGTCCGCGTCCTCGGCCTCCACTCAGACCGGGACCACAACCGCAGCGTTCTCACCTTCGCGGGCGGCGAAGACGCTGTGCTCGAAGCGTCCGTTGCCCTCGCCCGGGCCTGCTACGCGGAGATAGATCTCGCGGCGCAGAGCGGGGTCCATCCCAGGATGGGTGCCCTGGACGTGCTTCCGTTCGTGCCGCTGGAAGGTGCGTCGATGGAGGACGCTATCCGTCTAGCCCGGCGAGCGGGGGAGAGACTGGGGGCATTGGGCGTTCCGGTCTTTCTCTACGAGTCGGCGGCTACCGCCCCGCATCGCCGCAACCTCGCCGACGTGCGCCGCGGCGGCTATGAGGGCCTCGCTGCTCGCATCGGTAAGCCCGGCTGGGAGCCGGATTTCGGACCTGCGACGCTCGACCCACAGCGGGGTGCCGTCGCCGTCGGCGCGCGTCCCTTCCTCATCGCCTTCAACGCCTTCCTGGACACCTCAGACGTCGAGGTGGCAAGATCCGTGGCGGCGGCGGTGCGTGAGCGGGACGGTGGTCTACCCGGCCTCAAGGCGCTCGGGCTGCTCGTCGGGGGGCGGGCGCAGGTCTCGATGAACCTTACCGATCTGCGGAAGACTTCGCTCCCTGAGGCCCTCGAAGCCGTCCGGCGTGCGGCGAGGGAGCGCGGGGCGTCGGTGCAGTCCACGGAACTGGTTGGCCTGCTGCCGCTCGACGCCCTGCTCCAGATCGCGCGTCATTACCTGGTGCTGCCCGGGTTGAGGCGCGAGCATGTGCTGGAGGCGGCTCTGTGGGAACGAGAGGAGATCTGAACTGCCTCCCGGATCCGCTGGTCTGCGGCACGGAGCGTGCTCGCGGACGCTAAACTCAAAGCGCGGCGCCCGCTCCGCGCGGCGCCGCGCTCGATGGCTACTCTGAGGCGAAGGAGGCATGTATGAGCGCTGGAGAGATGACGGCGGCGGCGATCCAGATGTCCTCGACGCCGGATAAGGAGGAGAACAGGCGCGTGGCGGAGGCTCTGATCCGCTCTTCCGTTTCTGCCGGGGCAAAGCTCGTCGCTCTCCCGGAGCTGTGGAGCTGCCACGGGCTCGAGGAGGTCTACCGGGAGAATGCGGAGCCTGTTCCCGGCCCGGCGACGGAATTCCTCTCGTCTCTGGCGCACGAACTCGGCATATATCTGTTGGGCGGCTCGATCCTGGAGGGGACACCGGGCGCCGGTCGAATGTACAACACATCGACGTTCTTCACCCCCGACGGTGAGCTTGCGGCCGTCTATCGCAAGATACACCTCTTCGACGTGAAGGTCTCGGGCAAGGAGTACCTGGAGAGCCGGACCATCGCGCCGGGACAGGAGATCGTTACCGTCAAGGCGGGCGCCGCTACCCTTGGCCTCTCGGTCTGCTACGACGTGCGTTTCCCGGAGCTGTACCGATTGCTGGCGCTCAAGGGTGCGGAGGTGCTGGCGGTGCCCGCCGCGTTCACCCTTCAGACGGGCAAGGACCACTGGGAACTGCTCTTGCGGGCGCGCGCCGTGGAGAACCAGGCATACGTGGTCGCCCCGGCGCAGTGGGGTAGGAAGGCGGACGGCAGATGGACTTATGGGCGCTCTATGATAGTAGACCCCTGGGGCACGGTCCTCGCTACCTGTCCGGATCGCGACGGCTTCGCTCTCGCCAGCCTGGACCTCGACTATCTCGATCGTTTTCGCGCGGAGTTTCCGGCTCTCGCCAACCGCCGTCCCGAGGTCTATGCCAGGACCGGCTCGACGGTGGGGTAACGAAGCGCGATTCCCGCTCAAGCGAGCAGAAGTCCTGCTGCGACCAGTACCGCTACCGAGACGGCGACGGGTGGGGCGACGGCGCGCGCTATGCGGGCCTCCGCTCCCAACAGACCCGTGGCGACGGCCGCGAGCGCGAGCCGTTGCGGGGCGAGGAGGTTGGCCTGGCTGCCGGCGACGTTCTGGAGCGCGGCTAA
>JBFLXF010000483.1:0-2780 GCA_040757515.1 Actinomycetota bacterium | reverse complement strand
CAGCGAGAGGCAGGCGTCGTAGAGCCCCCGGGCCGAGAACACGGGCCTGCCGGCCGGCGTCGGCTCGGGGAAGCACGCAGGCTCGCCCTTACCAGCGAGCCGCTCGTGCAGGTTCAGGCACCCGATATAGAAGGCCAGCTCCGCCCGCAGCACGGCGAAGAAGCCGAGCACGTGGTCGGCAGAGCGGGCGAGCGCGTTGGCGACGGCGTTGAGACCCCGCTCGCGCAGCTCGCTCAGGGCCCGGTGACCGCTCTCGTCGCGCTCCGGGATCTGGAAGCTGTAGCCCGGATGCCCCCTGTCGGTGATGCGCTCCACGGCCCGTTCCAGCCAGCTCCGTTCTGGAGGGCGGTGCAGGGTGTAGTGGATGCCCCGGTTCCCCTTGCCAAGCCCGGCGCTCATCAGGACGCCGCGGCGGAACCTGAGCGTCTTGAGGTGATCTTCGACGGTCGCGAGGTACCCGTCGCCGAGCTCGTCGGCGAGCATGGCGAAGAACCGCGCGAAAGCCTCCGAGCGGAAAGCGCTCGCGTGATCGTCGGCGAGCCCGCGGAGCTGCTTCAGGTTGCCCACGAGCAGCTCCATCACCTGCACGGACCTGCTCAGGAGCCTGTCAGGAGAATCCTTGAACACGAAGCCCCACACCTTCCGCTCGCTCTGGAGGGCGTCGAGCGCGATGTCGTACATCCGCCGGACGACCTCCGGCCGCTTTAGGCAGTCGGCGAGGGCGCGCTGGCGGTAGACGATCGCGTCCGGGTCGCGCAGGCCCGCGAGGATGACGCCCCTTGCGACGTCGAACAGGAAGGGATCACCGTCCGCCATGGCGCCCACCAGCGTGTCCAGCTCCAGGTCCTGGATGAGCGCTTCGTGGTTCGGCGGGAGCTTTTGGTCCAGATCGAGGTCCCGGTCTCTGTGCATGAGGAGGACTTTCATGAGGCTATGCGCTCCTTCAGGCGTTCGTAGGTGAGGCCGTATTTCTCGGCGATCGCGGCGGCGTAGGCGAGCCCGTCGGCGGGTCTTCGCACGACCTTGTAGGTGCGCTGCGCGGGGTCGTCGGGGACCACCATGCTCACCATGCTGACGACGCTCTCGTCGAGGGAGGCCAGCTCGTCCACGAAGGTCACGTACACGGCCAGCGAGCCCAGCCGGATTATTTGACGCAGCACCTCCGTCCCGATAAAGAGCGCATCGTTCAGCGTGGTGGAGGCGAAGCTCTCGTTCATGACGATGACGCTGTCGCCCGTCGCCCGTTGCAGAACGTCGTGGATCCTGACCAGCTCGTCGTCGAGCTTGCCCCGCAGCGTCGCCAGCTCCTCCTCCCTCTCGAAGTGCGTGAAGATCCGGTCGGCAAGGAAGAGACGTGCCTCCTTGGCCGGAACCGGGAGCCCCAGGCTGGCGAGATAGTGCAACTGACCGAACATCCGCGCAAACGTCGTCTTGCCGCCCTGGTTCGGGCCGGTGACCACGAAGATGCGCTCCGGGTCCTTGAGGTAGAAATCGTTGCACACCACGGCCGAGCCTTCGGAGACGAGCTTGCCGGCCAGGGCGAGGTCGAAGGCGTCCCCGGCGGAGACCTCCTTCGAGGAACCGGAGACCTCCGGGTAGCAGAACGGCAGCCCGGCTCTCTTGAACCGCTCGACGTACTCCAGGTACGCCAGGTAGAACTGCACCTCGCGGTCGAAGGCGCCGATGGTGGGGTCGAGGTAGTCGCGGTGGCGGGCGCAATACTCGTCCAGCGCGCCGAAGACTTCGGGATACGACCGCGCGACGAGGTCGAGGACCTGCGCCTCCACGTGGTTCATGTCCGCCGGCTCGGGAAACCGGACCCGGTAGTCCTTCACCGCCCCCTGCTTGAACTTCGCGAACGCCTCCTCGACCTCCGCGCTGTAGTCGGCCTCTCCACCGTACCTGCCGACCGTGACCCGGCTCCCCCTGATGTAGAGTGAGTACCTCACTTTGGAGAGCGACTCCTTCAGCTCTCGGGTCTCGGCGGCGAGCGACGCGAAGCTATCCGACCCGGCGTAGGCGCGGAGGTACTCGCGCAGCGCCCTAAACCCGCGGGAGTTCGCCTCGAGATCGGCGAGATCGTCCGCCAGCGCGCGGACGGCGTCGCAGTAGACCTCCACCGCGTCCAGAAACCAGCGCTCCTTCTGGTACTCGTAGCGCAGCTCCTCCGCCTGGGCGAGGTGCTCGCGCATCCGCCGCATCTTCCGCGCGAACGCCCTAACGGACTCGAACACCTCGCGTTTTTCGAGGTCGCGCAGCACCTCGTGGCGATACTCCACGGCCGCGACGTCGTGCAGCGGGGCGTAGAAGAAAGGCTTGAGGTCGTATTGCTCGCGGCCGGCGGTCATCGCCTCCAGTACCTGATCTAGGTTCAGGTCCGCGAAAGACGGAGGCTCCTCCCGCCCGGCGACGCTCTCACCGGGCCGGTCGAAGAGGATGCTGTGGAACCGGTTCACAGAGATCACCTCCCGTGATGCCAGAGAACGGCCCTCCGGCTACCGCTTCGGAACGATAAGCACGGGACAGGGGGCGTAGATGGCGAGCCGGCGCGTCACGCTGCCCACCATGAAGCGTTCGAGGGCACCGTGGCCCTTGCGACCGACCACCATCAGGTCGATGCCTTCTCTGTCCGCGTACTCTATGAGCGCCTTCGCCGGGTGTCCGTGGATAACCTTCCTCTCGTACTCCACCCCGAACCTTCGGGCCGTCTCCCGCAGGACCTCCCCCTTGCGCTCGAAGAACCTCGCGGCGTCTTCGAGGGCGCCCTCGTACTCCCCGAC
>JBFLXF010000482.1:0-2786 GCA_040757515.1 Actinomycetota bacterium | reverse complement strand
GACCAGCGTGTTCCCGAGGTCTCGCAGCCTGATAAGCGTGTTCAGGAGCCGGCGGTTGTCCCGCTGGTGCAGCCCGATGGAGGGCTCGTCGAGCACGTAAAGCACGCCGACGAGCCCGCTGCCCACCTGCGAGGCCAACCGGATGCGCTGCGCCTCCCCGCCGGAGAGCGTCCCCGCCGAGCGGCTCAGGGTCAGGTAGCCCAGGCCCACGTCCACGAGGAAACCGAGGCGCTCCCGGATCTCCTTCACCACCCGCTCCGCGATCAGCCACTCTCTCTGGGTGAACTCGACGCTGTCGAAGAAGGACTGCGCGTCCCTGACGCTCATCTCGGTGAACTCGTGGATGTTCTTGCCGCCGACGGTCACGGCGAGCGCCTCGGGCCGCAGCCGCGCCCCTTTGCACTTCGGGCAGGGAACGTGGCTCATGAACTCCTCGATCTTCTCCCGCCGGTACTCGGAGTCCGTCTCCACGTAGCGGCGCTCCAGGTTGCCGATCACGCCGTCGAACTGCGTCATGTACTGGCGGCGTCTCCCGTAGCGGTTGCGGTACGAGACGTAGATCCTGCCGCCGTTCGTGCCGTGGAGGATGATCTCCCTGTGCTCCTCGGGCAGCTCGCGCCACGGCTTATCCAGGTCTATCCCGTACTTCTCGGAGAGCGCCGAGAGCACGCTCCCGTGGTACTCGGTCTGCGAGTTCGCCCACGGCACGATCGCCCCGTCGTTGACGCTCAAATCCTCGTTCGGGACCACCAGCTCCGGATCTATCTCCAGCCGGCTCCCGA
The DNA here is from genome assembly GCA_040757515.1 of Actinomycetota bacterium. GTDB lineage: Bacteria > Actinomycetota > Rubrobacteria > Rubrobacterales > Rubrobacteraceae > JBFLXF01. Next base: position 2,004 of record JBFLXF010000482.1, on the reverse strand, counting down.
GCCCGTCGCACCTATCGCACGCCCCGTGCGGGCTGTTGAACGAGAACGTCCTCGGCTGTATCTCGGCTATCGAGGCGCCGCAGTTGGTGCAGGTGAAGCTCTCCGAGAAGAGCATGGACTCGCCAGCGGCACCGCTACCATCCCGCTCGACGGTCTCTATCTGCACCAGCCCCTCGGCGAGCCTCAGGGCGGTCTCGATCGAGTCGGTGAGGCGGCGCTCTATGCCCTCCCGGATCACGAGCCGGTCCACCACGACCTCGACGTCGTGCTTGTAGTTCTTGTCGAGCCTTATCTCGGCGGGCAGCTCGTGCACCTCGCCGTCCACCCGCACCCGCGCGTAGCCCTCCTCGGCCAGCTCCTTGAAGAGCTTCCCGTACTCGCCCTTCCTCCCCCGCACCACCGGCGCGAGCACCATAAAGCGCGTCCTCTCCGGCAGGGTAAGCACCTTCTCGACCATCTGCTGCGGGGTCGAAGAGGAGACCGGGAAGCCGCACACGTGGCAGTGCGGGCGCCCGGCGCGGGCGTAGAGCAGGCGCAGGTAGTCGTAGATCTCCGTGACCGTCGCCACCGTCGAGCGCGGGTTGTTGGAGGTGGTCTTCTGGTCTATCGAGACCGCAGGGGAGAGGCCGTCTATGTGGTCCACGTCGGGCTTGTCCATCTGGCCGAGGAACTGCCGGGCGTAGGCCGAGAGGCTCTCGACGTAGCGCCGCTGGCCCTCGGCGTAGATGGTGTCGAACGCCAGAGACGACTTCCCGCTCCCGGAGAGGCCCGTTACCACGACGAGCTCGTCACGCGGCAGCGCGACGGTGACGTTCTTCAGGTTGTGCTCCCGCGCCCCGCGGACGACTATCTGGCTCTCGGCGATCTCTTCTCCCCTCTTGCCTCGGCAAGTATACGGCCCCCGCTCGGAGGGCCAAAGGGTCTTCTTGGGATGCCGCGAGATTTTACCACCCGCACCGCCCCAAACCTCGCCACGGACGACGCCACACATATCCGTTACCGGAATGGCAGAAGAACGCTCCCTATCCGACCCGGTTCGGGACCTCTCTCAGAAGTCGCGAAGCTAGGCGCACATCAGGCACCGCACCATCCCTACCATCAACTCGATGGCTCGATCCTCGCCTAATCCCCGCTGGCGCACCAGCGTGCGCCACGTCTGCAACTCCAGGGCGAGGGCTATGGCGGCCAGCAACTCCTCGCGCCGCTCGCCGCTCGCCTCGAAAGCATCGGCGATGGTGTCCCGCATCGCCTCCCAGTGGCGAAAGAGGAATGCGTTGTTCTCTTGCAGGACGGGATCGAAGGGCATGTCGCGCAGTACGTTGGTCAACAGCGCCTCGTTGTCTGCGTAGTAGGCGTAGACCTCGGATAGCGCCCTCCTCAAGCGCTCCTCGGGGCCGGGGATCTCCGCCCAAGGAGACGGGTCCGGCAGGGGACTCCGCTCCATGTGACGGGCGGTGCAGGCCCGGTAGAGGTCCTTCAGCTCGGGGAAGTGAGCGTAGTAGGTGTGCCTCTGCACCCCGGCCCTCTCGGCTATGGCGCTCACGGTGGTCCGCGCCGGCCCCACCGTCTCGTGTAACTCCATGGCGGCCTCGGCGATCCTTCGCCGCGTCTCCTGCACCCGCTCGGCCCTGCGCTTCATCTCGTATCTTCGGGGCATGGGAGAAATTATTGCACAGATTTGTGCATTCAACCTTGACAGACGGTCCATGATCCGGCATTATTCCCTGCACATTGTTGTGCAGGGAAAGGAGAGAGGCTATGTCGGCCACAGAAGACCGGGTGAGGATGGGGGTCACGCTCGAGGCGGAAGAAGCCGCGAGCCGGGCCTTCGCGCACGAACCGGCAGGAGGCGAGGCGTTGTGGTGGATCGGGATGCTGGCCACCATCAAGGCCACGAAGGAGCAGACCGGCGGGCGCTACACCCTGGTAGAGGTACTCGCTCCCGAAGGCTTCGCGAGCCCGCTGCACGTGCATCACGGCGAGGACGAGGGCTTCTACATCCTC
>JBFLXF010000481.1:0-2787 GCA_040757515.1 Actinomycetota bacterium | reverse complement strand
TGAGGCGCAACGTGATCAACCGCATCGAGAACCTGGTCGGTCTGCGCGTCACCGAGGTGAACATAAACGTCTCCAACATCTTCTTCCCGGAGGAGGAGCGGCAGCAGGAGCTCGAGCAGCAGCGTCAACAGCAACAGCAGCAGGCGCAGCAGGAGCAGCGGGTCCAGTAGGCCCCGCGGTCGATTCTGGTAGCGGGCCGTAAGTTGGCTGACGAATCCATAAGGCTCGCGAGGGCCGCCGCCGAGGCGGCCCTCGCGACAGAAGGCATCCATACGCTCGGCAAGGGACGCTACGCCGAGGCGGCCACCTACGGTCCCGGCGAGAAGGTCTCGGGGGTAGTGGTCCGGGACGACGCGGTGGAGGTTCACGTCGTCGTCGGTTACCCGCTCTCCCGCCCGATTCCGGAGATCGCGCGCAGGGTCGTGGAGCGCGTCTCCGAGCGCACCGGAGGCAGGAGGGTGGCGGTCGTGGTCGAGGATCTGGAGGTAGCCGAGGATGAGAATCTTTAACCGGCTGATCATGATCCTGCTCCTCGCCGGTCTGTTCGTACTGGGGGTGTACACGGTCGTCTACGCATTCGATCTGCTCGGCTACCGCCTCTCGGACCTTCCCATCCCGGCGTTTACGGGCGGCCTGCAGGACTTTGTGAGTGGTGTGGAGGAGGGCAACCTCTCGTTGCGCGAGTGGGTCATCCTGATCGCCGTCGCCCTCTTGGGGCTGGTACTCCTGATAGCGGAACTGAAGCCCCCGGCGCCGCGGCGGGTGAGGATGCAGAAAGGCACCTACACGACCCGTAAGGCGGTGGAGAACGAGGTGATCGAGGCCGCCGAAGGCACCCACGACGTGCTCGGCTCGTCCGCGAAGGTGAAGGCCAGGAGGCGCCCCGGCGCCGTGGTGAGCCTGTCGGCCAACGTGCGGCGCGGTGAGGATCAGGGCACGCTCAAGAACGACCTGCGCGACGCCGTACAACGGCGCCTCGCCAGCAGGGGCATCCCGGTGAGCAAACTCAGGGTCAGGCTTGTCGAGTCGGACCCCAGAGAGACAAAGACGAGGGTGAAGTAGTGAACGCTTTCAATCGCATCGTCATGCTCATCCTGGCGATTCTGTTGCTGGCGGTGCCCGTCCTCATAATCCTGGTAGCGGTGGGAGTGATCCCGCCGGAGGTCGCCGACCGGTACACCGGATACCGGAGCGCCGTCGAGGCCCTCGGCGGCCTCTCGGCGCAGGACCTCACCATGACGGCCAGGGTCGTCATCGCGGTAGTCGGAGCGCTGGTAGCCCTCATCGCCCTGCTCTTGCTCCTGCGGGAGCTGACCTTCGGGCGGAGAGTCGCCCGCAGCGCAACCATCCAGGACGAGCCGGGCAAGGAGACCGTGATCACCGCAAGAGCGGTCAGGGCACTCGCTGAGGGCGCCGCCAGGGAGGCCGGGGCCGCCGACCCGTCCGTCTCCTTGAGCTCGGAGAAGGGTCCATACGAGGTCATGTGCGGCATACGAGTGCCTCCCTCCGGCAACTACTCGGAGATCGCCACGCGCACGCGGGAGAGCGTCTTCAGCGCCTTGCAGCGCCAGAACGTCCCCGTAAAGGATGTAGAAGTCACGGTGCAAGGTAACGCCGCCTAGAGAGAAAGGAAGCGTCGGATGTCTGGCTGGACCAACAAGCACTACGGGGCCCTGATCGGAGGACTGATACCGTTCCTGATCGCCCTTATCGGCGTAGGCCCCACCGCCCTGGTATTCCTTGTAGCCATCGTCGGCTACTTTATCGGCAAGTTCCTCGACGGCGAACTCGACGTCGAGGACGTCCGCGCACGCGCCCAGGGACGCCGCACGGGAGGCTGAAGAACCGGCGGCCCACCGGTTACCGCCACACCAGACCCTCACCCCTCTCTGGACAGGGCGAGCCTTGTACGTTAGCGTTTGCGCGTGGGGTCCGCCAGAGATAGGGAGCCGGTAGCTGCGTTCGGAGCAACGAGACGGTGGAGGCGGCGCAGGCGGCTCCTGATCTTCCCCTTACTCGCGTGTCTCGTCTTCCTGGTCTACGCCGCCTTCGGCCAGACCCAGGAAGGGACGCAGAAGGTCCGAACTCTGGAGAGCGACGCGCCGACGGAGCAGGGCGAGCCGCCGGGCAATCCTTCGCCGGAGATCGACGACCGGCCACAGAGGGCCGCCCAGGCTCGCAAGCCGCCCATACCGCAACCTGCAAAGAGTTGTGATGACTTGCGAGTGCTGGTGGACCGCACGCACGCGCTGCCGCCGCACTACGCACCGCAAGACCTCGTCTCGCTGCAGGCGATCGGCGTGTCTACCCTGGGCGGAGATATGCTGCTGCGGCGAGAGGCGGCGCACCACCTCCGGCGTTTGATGGCCGCCGCAACAGCCGACGGCGTGGAGCTTGTGGTGGCCTCGGCATACAGGTCTTATGCCGACCAGCAAGCCTCGCACGCCAGGTGGGCCAGCTACTACGGTGCCCCGGACGCGGGCGGGATGAGCGCTGATCCCGGCCACAGCCAGCACCAGCTCGGTACGGCCGTGGATTTCACCAACGCGGAGGCGAACTACGAGATCTGGCAGGGCTTCGGCAAGACGCGGGCGAGCGACTGGCTGGCGGAGAACGCCCCGCGCTACGGCTTCGTTCTCGCTTACCCTCTGGGGAAAGAGGAGGAGACAGGCTATCAGTGGGAGCCCTGGCACTACCGCTACATCGGGCTGGAGAACGTGAGGCGCCTCGAGGAGAGCGGCCTCAGCCTGCAGGCCTTCCTGACGCAAGAAGGCGTACTGCCCCGCT
>JBFLXF010000480.1:0-2788 GCA_040757515.1 Actinomycetota bacterium | reverse complement strand
CCGAGTACGACGCCGGGGACGCCTCCGAGGAGCAAGGTCCCGGCGAGCCCGAAATCCACGTTGCCCTGGGTCACGTGCGCCAGCCCGACGACCAGGGAGAGGACCGTGGCGTGGACTATATCCGTGCCGACGATGACCGCCGGAATCATCGGGTAGAGCAGGAGAAGGATGACCGCCATTACGCTGCCGGAACCGATGGATGTGAGCCCCACCAGATAGCCGCCGAAAGCGCCAAAGACGATGGTGTAGAACCGGCGGCGCCGGCTCATCGGACTCTTACCGTCCCAGACGCCCGGCTTGCGCACCTCGGCAGGGTCCGGGACGCGCATCAGGAAGTTGCGGTAGATAAGGGACGCCCCCACGACCACCAGTGTTACTGCTATGACGGTGATCATTATGCTCTTGACCGTCTCGGGGTCGAAGGAGCCCTCTATCCACTCCAGAGTCGCCACTCCTATGAGCCCCGCGGGTATGCTTCCCAACCCGAGAAAGAGCGCTACCTCCAGGTTCACCGAACGCTGGCGATAGTGCTGCAGAGACCCGGTGAATTTGGTAAGGGTCGCGAAGACCATGTCCGTCCCGACCGCCGTGGGGGCGGGCACGCCCACAACGGCGATCAGGAACGGCGTCATAAGGGAACCGCCCCCCACGCCGGTGAGGCCGACGAGAAAGCCGACCAGGAGGCCGAAGAGGGCGGGCTCGAGCATCAGGCCCGGCTCGCCTCCCGGATCGGCACCAGATAGCCCATCTCCTCGAGCTTGGCGATGACGCGCCGGGCGCTCTCGTGCGGCTCCTCCTGATCGGTCCTTATGTGCAGCTCCGGTGCGGTCGGCGGCTCGTAGGGGTCCGAGACGCCGGTGAACTGCTCGATCTCTCCGGCGAAAGCCTTCTTGTAGAGGCCCTTGACGTCCCGCTCGGCACACACCTCAAGCGGCGCGTCCACAAAGACCTCGATAAAGCCCTCGCCGATGTTTCGCCGTACCGCATCGCGTGCCTCCTTGAACGGTGAGATCGCCGAGACGATCACACCCACCCCGTTGCGCGTCAGCAGATCAGCTACAAACCCGATCCTCAGCACGTTCGTGTCCCGGTCCTCCCTGCTGAAACCGAGCCCTTTGGAGAGGTTGGTCCGTACGATGTCCCCATCAAGAACCTCAACCTTGCCGAACCTCCGGCGCAACTCCTTCTCGACGATCTCGCTGATCGTGGTCTTCCCGGCTCCCGAGAGCCCGGTAAACCAAAGCGTGAAGCCACGCCCGCGCCTGTCGCCATTCTCCACTTCCATCCTCCTTGTCGACTAAGGGAGTATACTTACTGCTCTTTGTAAGTGCGAGGCTGTCTTATGACCTTCTCCTCGTCGCGCAGGCCGTCTATGAGGACCTTGACGACCTCGGGGCGGGAGAACTCCGGCGGCGGGTACTCGCCACGGGCGAGCATCTCGCGCACCTTGGTGCCGGAGAAGAAGACGTGGTTCTCCTTGCCGTGCGGGCAGGTCTTGGTGGTCGCCATGCCTTCGCAGTTGAGACAGAAGAAGGCGTGCTCGAACATGAGGGGGGTGATGCCGAGCTCTTCGCCATCGAACTCGTCGAAGATCTTCTGCGCATCATAGGTACCGTAGTAGCTGCCGACGCCCGCGTGGTCGCGCCCGATGATGAAGTGCGTGCAGCCGTAGTTCTTGCGGCACATCGCGTGGAAGACCGCCTCGCGCGGACCGGCGTAGCGCATCGCCGCCGGGAAGACGGCGAGCACGGTGCGGTTCTTGGGATAGTAGCGCTCCAGGATTACCTCGTAGGAGACCATCCTCACCGCAGCCGAGATATCGTCGGACTTCGTCTCACCCACGAGCGGGTTCAGAAGAAGCCCGTCCACCGTCTCGAGGGCACTCTTCTGGATGTACTCGTGCGCTCTGTGAACCGGGTTCCTGGTCTGGAAGCCGACGACCTTCTTCCATCCCTTCTCGGCGAAGACCTTGCGCAACTCTGCGGGCTCGTAGTAGTAGCCGGGGAAGGGCCTGTGGTTCGGTTCTTCCTCCAGCAGGGTAACCTCGCCGCCTATGAGGGTGTCGCCCTGGCGGTAGAGGTTGGCGACGCCGGGATGCTCCTCGTCGGTGGTGCGGTAGACCTCGCGGGCCTCGCGCTCCTTATCGTAGGAGAAGCGATCCTCGACGACCATCGTGGCGACGATGCGCCCGTTGGCGTCCTGCAGGGCTATCTCCTCGCCCTCGCGCACGTCTGCCTCATCACCGCTGACGGGAAGCGTGATCGGCATGCTCCACACCAGACCATTCTTGAGGCGCATCGTCTCTACTACGCTCTCGTAGTCCTCGCGCACCATGAAGCCACTCAGCGGCGAGAAGACGCCCGTGGAGATCATCTCCAGATCCGATATGGTCCGGGGACCGAGCGTCACCCTCTTTAGCTCGCCGGCCTTCTTTTTTCGCTCCTCGCGCTCCTCGACCGGCGCGCGGCGGTCCACGAGCGTCCCGCCGTGCGGCGCAATCGTGGTGTATTCGGTCTCAAGATTCATGGGCCTACCTCCAGGAAGTGGCGGTCTCGGGTGCCGGGAGCCTGCGCCGCACACGACCGGCGAGACCCGCGACGCAGTGGTCCCAGGGACGCTCGCCGACGACCCAGAGTCTCAGCTCGCCTGCGTAGCTGCGGGCTATCTCCAGAAAGCGCTCGTAGCTCATGCCCGCGCCGGCGAAGCTCTCGCCCCACTCCTCCCAGAGCAGATCGGCCACGAAACGGGCGTCCGCGACCAGGCGCGCGCCCTCCTCGGGCGACTCCTC
>JBFLXF010000479.1:0-2788 GCA_040757515.1 Actinomycetota bacterium | reverse complement strand
GAGGATAGCGATGAAGCGTGGATCGACAGGAGAGTACGAGACCATCGCCACGGGGGGCGAGACCGTGCGCGCCTTCGTGCCTGCGCCGCTGCCGCCCGACCCGCCGCTGGATCTCTCGGGCACGCGAGGGCGCTTGCTGGAGCGGACCCTGCTCGCCTGCGGGCGGCTGGACGGCGTGACCGCATTGTTGCCCGATCCCGACCTGTTCCTCTACGCCTACGTCCGGCGCGAGGCGGTGCTCTCCAGTCAGATCGAGGGCACTCAATCCTCCCTTTCAGACCTCTTGCTCTTCGAGCTCGACGAGGCGCCGGGCGTCCCTTTCGACGACGTCGTGGAGGTGTCCAATTACGTCGCCGCCCTAGAACACGGCATGGCCCGGTTGCGCGGGGGACTTCCCATCTCCAACCGCCTGCTGCGCGAGATTCACGAAAAGCTGCTCTCCGGCGGGCGCGGCGCCGACAAACAGCCCGGAGAGTTCCGCCGCACCCAGAACTGGATCGGTGGCACCCGCCCCGGCAACGCCCTCTTCGTACCGCCCCCACCCCAGCGCGTCGAAGACTGCATGGCTTCGCTAGAGCGTTCCATCCACACCGAGGACGACGGACTGCCGGACCTCGTCCGGGCCGCGCTCGTCCACGCGCAGTTCGAGACCATCCACCCGTTCCTCGACGGCAACGGCAGGGTCGGGCGGCTCCTGATCTCGCTGATGCTCTTCGACGCCGGGGTGCTCGACCAGCCCCTTCTGTACCTCAGCCTCTACCTCAAGCAGCACCGCGACGAGTACTACCGCCTGCTCGGCACCGTCCGCGAGGATGGCGACTGGGAAGCCTGGCTCGACTTCTTCCTCGAGGGCGTCGAGAGCACCGCCACCTCTGCCGTCGAGACCGCCCACCGTTTGCTCGCGCTCTTTCGCGACGACGCCGACCGCGTGCGCACGCTAGGACGCGCCGCCGCCAATGCCCTGCGGGTATTCGACGCGCTCCGTGACCGGCCCCTCGCCAACCTGAACGCCCTGACCGAACGCACAGGGGCCAGCTATCCCACCGTCGCCCGTGCAGTGGAGGCGTTGGAGGACCTCGGCATCGTGCGCGAGATCACCGGCCGCAAGCGCGAGCGGGTGTTCGCATATGAGCGCTACCTCGCCATCCTGGGCGAAGGAACCGAGCCGCTGTAAAAGCGTTCGCGTGATACCCGGCAGGCAAAGGCGACCCACCTGACCCGCAGCGTGGCCTGGATGTCGTCGTAGATCTCCTTCAATTCCCCGGCCGCATCCGCGTGATCGATCTGGGGACACTTCCGGTAGCTCGCCGGCTCCTCTCTTGTTAGACAGCCTAGCCTCGAGTGATTCCCTACAGGCCCAGATCGTCGAGCAGCCCCGGCCAGCGATCCTTCCATGGCCTCGCCGCCTCGAAGGCCGCCGACGCCTTCAGGACCAGCGCGTCGTCGAGGTGGCGGCCAACGATCTGCATCCCTACCGGCAGGCCTCCCTCGGTGAACCCGGCAGGGACCGTGGCCGCCGGTTGGCCGGTCATGTTGATCGGTAGGGTGAAAGAGAGCCAGTAGAAGGGCTCGACTTCCCGCCCGTCTATGACCTCGGGGCCCTGGATGCCCGTCTCGAACGGCGGCACCGCGAGCGTCGGTGTCAGCAGCAGGTCGTAGTCGCGCATAAAGCGCCACATCTTGTTGTAGACCGCCTTGCGGGTCATCACCGCGTTCGTTATGTCCTCGGCCTTCCAATCCACCTCCAACACCTCACGGAGGTGCGGCGACATCTTCTCCCCAAGCTCCCGGGCCATCCTGCGCATGCCGGCGAGGTCGGTCTCCATGATGACGAGACCCCAGAACCCCTCGTACGGGTCTTCGAAGCCGGGGTGGGCCTCCTCGACGCTGCAGCCGAGGTCGCTCTCGAAGACCTTGACGGCTTCGCCGACCACCCTCCGTACCTCGGGGTCCACGGCCGCGTAGCCCCAGTCGGAGCTGTAGGCGACGCGCAGGCCCTGAGGAAGCTCGCCCTCTACCGCCTCCGTGGGATCGAAGCCGGGCTCCTTCGGGCGGGAGTGCCGGTCGCGGTCATCGGGGCCGGACATCACGGAGAGCATGAGGGCGCCGTCGCGCACGGTGCGGCTCATCGGGCCTATGTGCTCCAGGGACTCCCATCCCGAAGCTCCGGGGTAGCGCTCGTCGCGGCAGCTCGGATATAGGGGCACCCGGCCCATCGAGGCCTTCATCCCGAACAGGCCGCAGAAGCTCGCCGGGATGCGCACCGATCCGCCGCCGTCGCTGCCCAGGGCTATCGGGCCCATCCCGGAGGCGACCGCCGCCCCCGAGCCAGCGCTGGAGCCGCCCGGCGTTAGCCTCGTGTCCCAGGGGTTGGTGGTGGTCTCAAAGACGGGGTTGTGCCCCACCCCGCTGTAGCCGAACTCCGGCACGTTGGTCTTGCCGAGGATGATCGCGCCGGCCTCCTTCAGGCGCTCGACCGCCACGTCGTCCTCGTCGGGGACGAAGTCCTTGTAGGCGTGAGAGCCGAGGACCATCCTGACCCCCTTCACGGCGTGCAGGTCCTTGATGCCGACCGGGACGCCCGCCAGAGGTCCCGGGTCCTTGCCGTCGGAGATCTCCCGCTCCAGGCGCTGCGCCTCCTCGCGGGCCATCTCCGGGGTCGGGGTGCAGAAGGCGTGCAGCTCTGGCTCAAGACGCTCCATCCGCTCGAATATAGCGTCCACCACCTCGACCGGCGAGACCTCCTTTGAGCGGACGCGCCCGGCGAGCTCGGACGCCTCCATCCGGC
>JBFLXF010000478.1:0-2836 GCA_040757515.1 Actinomycetota bacterium | reverse complement strand
AGGTGCCCCCCCTATGCATCATGCCCCCAAGCCGACGAGGCTCCACGGGCTCCAGCCGCCCTTCCAGCAGACCGCCGTAGCCGCCGCGTACCCCCAATACCTCCCACTTCTCGTGGAAGGCTCTCTGAGAGACCGCCCTCACCGCCGCGTTCATCCCCGGCGCCACTCCTCCGCCCGTCAAGACCGCTATCCTCATACTCTCCCTCCCGTACCGGAACGTAAGGACAGAGAAGCATGATGCCCGCCAGAGCTAGTTTCAATGCCTGGGCAGCCGCGAAATCAGAGCATCCCAGATATTGGCCCGAGACGCGTGCGTCTGATACGATAATGTCTAGAGGGCTGGGCCAACGTCACCCGCGTAGGCGGGTCAGTGCAGACGATACAGGACCCGGCCCCTTTTGATGCCCGGTTTTATAAGCCCTTGCACACCACGCGACGCCTGGAGGAGAGCTTCGGCATAGACGCGGCGCCGTACGGGGTAATGGAAGCAGTCCTCGTTTGAGTCAAGTCGCTGCCTTGACCGCCTAACGGACCTCTAAGCATTCGTATTCGCGCTTCCCGAGACCCCTTTGCCGCCGTGCCTTTCCTTTCGGAGCTGGGTGGAGTCAAGATCCTGGTCGCTGCGCTAAGCGCCAGCGACAGAGGATCGGGAAACCCGCCTATTTACAGGCGATTCGCAGAGCGCGCCCGGCAGGATTCGAACCTGCGACCGGCGGATTAGAAGTTCGAAGAGACAGGTTCTAGCCCGTACTAATACGTCCGCAGATTCGGCTTATTTATGCGGTTTTGGCGGTTTGGCAGGTACCCTTCGTCCGTTCCGTACCGCTCCGCATCAGCTCGGTTGCGGTACGGTTGCGGTAAGTTTCGCCGGCCGAGTATGCGGCGAGGGGGATTAGGGGGCAGGGGCTGAAAGCCTCTGGAGGAGTTGGGCTGGAGTGACGACCTCGGCGCTGAAGGGTAGCTCGGCGTCGAGCAGGTGCCGATCCCAGGTGACGATGAAGTCTGCACCGGCGTCGTAGGCGAGGTCGGGTATCCACCGGTCTTCGGGATCGGGCACGCTGGGCCATTCCCAGCCTGGAGGCCGCCTGAGCTCGCCTTGCAGGCCCAGGTCCAGCGCCACCTCGAAGGCCCTGGCCGCGTTGAGGATCAAACCCTGCCGGTATCGGTTGCGGACGGTCCTCACCAACTCGACCAGGAAGGCGTCGGAGAGCGCCACCCTAATGTCCCCGGCGCCCACGGCGCGCAGGATCCGGTAGCTCGAAGCGCCCTCGTCGCCGATCAGGGCGGTTACGACCGCGTCCGTGTCGAGGACGACCAGCGGCCCGCTCAAAGGGGCTTATAGCCCTCGCGCCGGCGACGCTCTTCCCTGCGGTGCTCCCACTCCCGGATCTCCTCCGGGGTCGGCGCGGGCCTTCTCTCCTCTTTGAGGCCCAACCGCTCGCGCTCACGCCTGAGTTCTTCCCTCACCTCGTGCACGCCTTCCTGGGCGAGCCGCACTGCTTCGTCTTCAGGGAATTCGCCGGGGCGTTGGATCTCAGCCAGCCTCTCGACCGCGGTTCTAAGCTCCTTGACGGCCTCGGTGATCTCTTTGGCCGCGCGGGTCATCTCTTCGGTCTGTTTCTCTAACCGCTGTTCCATCTGAGGGCTCCTATCGTTCCGTCCAGATTGTCGCATGTTCTGCCCGATTACGTCGCCTTCCCCGAACTCGTCGCCCGCCTCCGCGCAAGCTCCCCCTCCGGGTCGTCAGTCTTACCCAGGTAGAGCTTCTTCTGCCTGCCGCCCTCGTGGTAGCGGAAGTACCAGTACGGTCCCTGTTCCTTGACCGTGCCGTCCTTGCGCACGTACCGGCGGACCTCCGCCTGGAGCGTCCCGTCCGCATGCGGGCGGTACTCCAGCACCCCGGAGCCCGCCGGCTTGCCATCTTTCCCGGAGGCATCGTCTCCGAGCTCCCGCAGCCGCAGCTCGAGCTCCTCTCGCAAGCGGGCGAGCCCCTCCCGGTCGAGGTCCTTCAAGCCCGCGATCATCCGGTCCAGGTCCACGCGCCTCCTCTCGCATGTGCGCGCACAGATATAGTACCATTGTGCGCTCTCTTCGGGAGATGGTCAGGGGGCGCCGGCCGTGTGCGCCGGCGCCCCGGCGGGAAGAGGGCGTGCGTCAGGGAGCCCCGGCCACGAAGGCGCGCAGGGCCGCCTTGTGGCGAGCCCTCGCCGCCTCGACCAGTAGGCCGTCGCGCGGGTAGAGCCCGCACACCCGCAGGTACAGGTCGTAGCTCTGGCGGATCGCCGCCTCGGTGACCGGCTCAGCCAACGGCTCCGCGACCGCCTCCGCCAACTCCTCGGCGCGCCGGGCGCGAAGCTCCGCCATGAAGGAGACCGCCCGACCGTGGCGCGAGGCGGCGATCACCGCCGCGAAGACGTGCTTGCACGCCTTGCACCGGTTTTGGAAGTCCGCGCAGGTGCAGGACTCCTCTTCGAGATCCACCGCGTAGAAGCGCGGGCAGCTGCACGAAGGCACCCGCCAGCGCCTGTCCTGCATGGGCCGGATATCCACTCCCCGCTCCCGGAAGAGAACGAGACCGCGCAGCGCCCGAGACGTCTGCCGCTCGTGTACACTTTGCTCACTCAAGGACCAAACCTCCTTGGGTCGCGCCCGGGGCGGGACCAGCGCCGCCGGGCTTCTTTACACTCCGCACTGATTGTGCGCGTACAGTAATAGTACGGCAACATGGTGTTTTCCCAACATTAATTTTGTTTGATTTGCAGGAAAATCTTCCAAGCTAGAAGAGAGACGGCGCCGGAAGATAGACAAAGCCGGGCACACCCGCCAGGCGAAGCGA
>JBFLXF010000477.1:0-2836 GCA_040757515.1 Actinomycetota bacterium | reverse complement strand
ATAGACCCGGAGAACCACACGGCGGCCAAGTGCAACTACTGCGCCCACAGGGTGGACGTGGGACTCGAGCCGGCGTGCGTCAACGTGTGTCCGGAGCACGCCATCATCAGCGGGGACATGGACGATCCCACGACCGAGATCAGCCGGATGCTGGCCCGCTCGAAGGTCACGGCCCGCCGCCCGGAGAAGGGCACCAAGCCGAAGCTCTTCTACATCGACGGTGATGAGGCTGCTCTGACTCCTGACGACGCCCCGGTGGCGTCGGACTACATGTGGTCCAACCAGGGCCGTGGCGTAGGGCACCATGCGCCGTCGGGCGGGCACGGAGACGGAGCCGGTCTCGCTCAAGGGGTCATACCGCTCGGGCGCAAGCCCGGCCGGGATGGGTCGAGAGACGACAGCGCGCCCGAGCCTGCCGGCCCCTCTCCGGCGCCGAAGGTGCAACCCGAGAAGGCGAGAAGGGTCTACGACGAGCCCAACAAGGGCGTGATGTGGGGCAAGGAGGTCCCGGCTTACGTGTGGACGAAGGCCATCTCGACCGGCTCGGTCGCCATCCCGTTTCTCGCGGCGGGTCTGGGGTTTGCCGTCGCCGAGGCCGCGCTGTGGACCGCCGCCCTTCTCGGGATGGTCTTTCTCGCGGCCACGGGCGCGCTGCTGATCATGGACCTCGATCGTCCGGACCGGTTCCACTACGTCCTCCTCAGGCCGCAGTGGAAAAGCTGGCTGGTGCGGGGAGCCTACATCATCACGGTCTACGGCTGGCTGCTTGGCCTCTGGCTTGTGGTCAAGCTGCTTGGCGTCTTCGGCGTCCTGCCGGAGAACTGGGGGACGGCGGTCGACGCGGTGCTGGCCTGGCCGCTGGTGATGGCGGCGGGCGCGACGGCGGTCTACACGGCTTTCCTCTTCGCGCAGGCCAAGGGCCGGAGCTTCTGGCAGAGCCCGGCGCTGCCGGTCCACATGCTCGTTCACGCTGCGGTGGCCGGGGCGGCGGCTCTGTACATCGCCTCGCTGTTCGTCGGCGGGCTGGAGCCCCTCAGGACGGTGCTCGCCCTCACGCTCGCCGTGGGGATCGTTGCCGGGCTCATCGTGATGTGGGCGGAGCTCTCGGTGGAGCACCCCGACCGGGACGCCGCGAGGGCGGCGGAGATGATCTACAAGGGCCGCTACAAGGGGCTCTTCTGGGGGATCTCGGTGATCCTGGGGTCCGTCGTGCCGCTGGTCCTCATCGCCGTGGGGATGGCGCTCTCGGTTCCCCTGTTGATAGCGGCGGCCGGAGCCTTGGCGCTCGTGGGCATCCTCGCAACCGAACACGCGTGGGTCGAGGCCCCGCAGCTCATCCCGCTCGCGTGAGCGGGATGGGCCTTACGGGTCGCGTCGTCTAGACAAGGAGAACTCAAGTGGCGGTACGCAAAGAGCCGGGCAGACCGTTTATCGAGCGGGTGGCGACGAAGCTGAAGCTCATACCGAACGTGGACCAGCCGGAGTCTAATGGCACGGAGCGTCTGGTGCCGGGCTCCGCGCTCATGAACTATCCGCCGCCGGAGAGATGGGACGACTGGACGGAGTTCGAGGCCAAAGGCTGGACGAGGAAGCAGAAGAAGAGCTACCAGATCGTTCCGACGATCTGTTTCAACTGCGAGGCGGCCTGCGGGCTTTTGGCCTACGTCGACAAGGAGAACGGCGAGGTCAGGAAGTTCGAGGGGCACCCGCTGCACCCGGGGAGCCGGGGGCGCAACTGCGCCAAGGGGCCGGCGACCATAAACCAGATCAAGGACCCCAACCGCATCCTCTACCCCATGAAGCGCAAAGGGCCGCGCGGCGGCGGTGAGTGGGAGCGCGTGAGCTGGCAGGACGCGCTCGCCGACATCGGCGCTCGCATCCGTAAGGCTATCCAGGAGGACCGTCGTACGGAGGTCATGTACCACGTGGGACGTCCGGGGTTCGAGCACCAGCACATGGAGCGCGTCTT
Organism: Actinomycetota bacterium; assembly: GCA_040757515.1. Classification (GTDB taxonomy): domain Bacteria; phylum Actinomycetota; class Rubrobacteria; order Rubrobacterales; family Rubrobacteraceae; genus JBFLXF01. The sequence goes on along the minus strand of JBFLXF010000477.1, from coordinate 867 downwards.
CCGTGCCTGGGGCGTCGATGCCCACAACTCCCACACCAACGTCTGCTCTTCCGGCGGCAGGTTCGGCTACCAGATAGTCGGCGGCTTCGACAGGCCCTCGCCCGACTATGCCAACGCCAGGGCGATAGTGCTCGTGAGCGCCCACCTGGAGAGCGGCCACTACTTCAACCCGCACGCCCAGAGGATCATCGAGAGCAAGATGAAGGGCGGCAAGCTAATCGTGCTCGATCCCAGGCTCTCGAACTCGGCGGCGATGGCCGACTACTGGCTCCCGACGCGGCCCGGCTCCGAGGCGGCGGTGCTGCTGGCGATGGTCAACGTCATCCTTCAGGAGGGGCTCTACGACGCCCGGTTCCTCTACGACTGGACCAACTGGCGCGAGTACCTGAAGAACAGGTGGCCCGGGAAGAACCCGGAGTCTTTCGAGGAGTTCGTCGAGGGCTTGAAGGAGGAGTACGCAGGCTACACGCCGGAGTACGCCGAGGCCGAGAGCGGAGTCCCCGCGGAGAGGATCCTGGAGGCCGCACGCGTGATCGGGGCCGCAGCCCCCGCCGTGGCCGCCCACACCTGGCGTGCGGCCTGCGCGGGGAACCTCGGGGGTTGGGCGGTCTCGCGCGCGCTGGCCTTCCTCAACGTCGTCACCGGCAGCTGGGGGAGACCGGGCGGCACCAACCCGAACGGATGGAACAAGTGGCTGCCGCACTTTTGGGAGGAGGCGCCGCCGCAGTCCGCCTGGAGCGAGCTCACCTACCCCAAGGAGTACCCGCTCGCGGCGAACGAGATGAGCTTTCTCCTGCCGCACTTCCTGATGGAGGGCCGGGGCAGGGTCGAGGTCTACTTCAGCCGCGTCCTGAACCCCGTGTGGAC
>JBFLXF010000476.1:0-2843 GCA_040757515.1 Actinomycetota bacterium | reverse complement strand
GAACTCTGGCCTGATCACGGGTCTCTTCGTAGTCTTCGCCCCGCTGGCCGCCCGGCTTCTCTTCCGGGTGCACATCGCGCGGCCCGTACTCCTGGCGGTCTTTCTGAGCCTCTTCGGGATGGTGCTCCTCGCCGGTCAGAGCCCCTCGGGCGTGCGGGTCGGCGACGCCCTCACGGTCGTGTGCGCGGCGGCGTTGGGTACGCACATCGCGCTGCTGTCGCGCTACGCCGCCGAACATAACGCGAGTGTGCTGGCCTTCGCCCAGATCCTCTCGATGGCGGTAGTCTTTTGCGCCATGTGGCCCGCCTTTGAGCCGGTGGAGCCGCCGCCACCGGAGGTCTGGGCCGCCATCGCCATCACGGGGCTCGTCGCCTCCGCCGGAGCGTTCTACGTGCAGACCACCGTGCAGCAGCACATCTCGGCGGCGCGTACCGCCATCATCCTGACGATGGAGCCGGTCTTCGCGGCCTTCTTCGGCTACTGGCTCGCCGGGGATCGGCTCGCGGCAATGCAGCTCGTCGGGGCCGTCCTGATCCTCTCCGCCCTCTTCGTCGGGGAGGTTCTGCCGGTGCTGCGCAGAGGCAAGTAAGAGGGGCGGCCCCGGGGCCGCCCCTCTCTTAGAGTCTTTCCGTGTTGGCGTCTAGCTCGTCTCGGGAGCCTCGATGATCCTGACCCTCTCCAGCCCGTCGGCGGTGAACTGCCAGAGCTCGTAATCAGAGGTGACGTCGCCGTTCTCGTCGAAGTCCTGGGAGCCTGCCGCGCCCTCGTAGTTTATGTCTTCGCCCGCGGCGGCCATCTCCAGCCCCTCGCAGATATTGCTCGGGAGGACCTCCTGACCGTCCCTGGAGACGTCCTGTAGATTGTCCCGGATCGCCTCGCCGCTGGTGTCGCCTGCGGCGGCCGCGGCCAGCGCGGCCAGCATCACCGCATCGTAGGAGTTGGAGGAGTAGGTGCCCGGCTCGGCGTCGAACTCCTGCTGGTAAGCCTGGTTGAACTCGTCGGCCGCCGGACCGCCGGTGGCGGGACGGGTGCCTCGCTCGCCCTGCAGGTCGACGCCGGAGCTCTCCGGGAGGGTCGGCTCGGCGAGGCCGTCTGTGAACAGGAACGGAACTTCGCCGACGACGCCCTGCTCGGCGAAGGCCTGCATGATGATGCTGCCCGTCTCCGGGAAGGCCACGACCAGGATGGCGTCCGGATCGCCAGAGCTCACCCGCTCGACCTCAGAGTCGAAGCTCGTGCCCGTCGGGTCGTAGGCCACATTCTGAGCGACCTCGCCGCCGAAGTTCTCCTCGAAGGTCCTGGCGATGCCCTGCCCGTAGTCGTCGTTCAGGGCCAGTATGTTCACCGTTTCGTAGCCCTCTTCATCGGCGAGGTCGGCGAGCACCACGCCCTGCAGGGCGTCAGAGGGGGTGGTGCGGAAGAAGAAGCCGTTGTCTTCGTAGTCCGTGAAGTCCGGGCTGGTCGAGGCGGGCGAGATCTGTACCACCCCGGCCTGGGCGGCGGGGTCGATCACGGCGAAAGACACTCGGCTGGAGGCCGCTCCCACGATCACCGAGACGTTGTCGGAGTTGATCAGCTTGTCCGCAGCGGTGGCCGCCGTCTGCTCGTTGGTGCCGTCGTCTTCGTACGTGGCGTTGATCTGCATCGAACCGCACTCGTTGATCTGTTGCACCGCGAGCCTGGCACCGTTCTCCATGTCCGGGCCGAATTGGGCGAGGTCGCCGGTCAGCGGCAGGACGGTGCCCAGGTTCAGGGTGAGCTCTTCGGGTTGCTGTGTCTCCCCGCCGCCTTGCTCCCCGCCTCCCCCGCCGCAGGCGGCCAGAACGACCAGCAAAGCCGCCGACAACCCGGCGAGAGCGGGCACCTTAAAGAGTCTTCTCACCCCGTGCCTCCTTCACAGTAAAACCGCATGCGGGACCGGAAGAGACGCTGGCGACGCCCCACCTGTATCATCCCCGAAAACGGTGCCATCAACCTGTATCTCCGGCAATATACTTTATGCCTGAATTCCGGGCAACTGCACTCCTTCTCTCTGCGGAGAGTCGCATCGGAGTTGACGGATGCGTCTTGACAGCGGGCGGCGCCGGAGGGCAAAATTCGCTAGCTGTTCTCCCCATTATGACAGGAAGAAAGGGCTTGTCGGAAGCTCTTCAGTTAGTCGCCAACGGGGTAGTGATAGGGTCCGTTATAGCCGTATCGGCGGTTGGCCTGACCCTCGTGTTCGGCATCCTCAAGCTGATCAACTTCGCCCACGGCGACTTCCTCACGCTGGGGGCGTTCGTCGCGGTGGTGGGAACGGGAGCGGGGCTCCCGCTCTACGTGGCGGCGATACCGGCTATCGTGGTCGGGGCGGGGATCGCCGGAGGGCTCGAGAAGGTTCTCTGGCGGCCGATGCGCAGGCGGGGCGCCTCGACGGTCCACCTGCTGATCATCTCCATCGGGCTAGCGCTTGTCTTGCGGCACATCATCTTCTGGGTCTTCGGCAGTGGCGTCTACCGCTACATGCCGGTCTCCCGGCGCATAGACTTCGGGCCGTTCAGCCTCACGCCCCAGGACGCCGTGATCGTGGCGGGCAGCGCCGTGGCGCTCTTCGCAACGGCGCTGATGCTGCAGAAGACCCGGATAGGCAAGGCGATGCGTGCGCTCTCGGACAACCGGGACCTGGCCGAGGCCAGCGGCATCAACGTCGACAGGATGGCCATGATCACCTGGCTTATCGCGGGGGTTCTGACCGCTTACGGGGGCATCCTGCTGGGGCTGCAGGGTCGTGTCTTCGCCAACATGGGCTGGTTTCTGCTGCTGCTCATCTTCGCCGGGGTCATCCTCGGCGGCATCGGCTCGGC
>JBFLXF010000475.1:0-2848 GCA_040757515.1 Actinomycetota bacterium | reverse complement strand
CACCCGCGCGTCGACCAGGAGGCCGACCTCGAGGTCCTGGCGCGCGGCCTCCCCGCCTCGCCCGGGGCGGCCACCGGAAAGATAGTCCTCACCGCGGAGGAGGCCAGGGAGCGGGCGTCCTCCGGCGAAGCGGTGCTCCTGGTGCGCCGGGAGACCAACCCGGACGACGTCGAGGGCATGATCGCGGCCAGAGGCGTCCTGACCGCTTTGGGGGGCATGACCAGCCACGCCGCGGTCGTCGCCCGGGGGATGGGCAAACCCGCCGTGACCGGGTGTGGCACCCTCAAGGTGGACCCCATGGGAGGCGGGCTAGAGCTGGGCGGCGAACGGTTCGAGGCCGGCGACGTCCTCACCATAGACGGGGCCGACGGCAGGGTCATCCGCGGCGCCGTGCCGCTGGTCGAACCCGAGCCGAGCGAAGACTTCGAGGCCATACTGCGGTGGGCCGACGAGGTGCGCACCCTGGAGGTGAGGACCAACGCCGACACGCCGGAGGACGCCCGGCGCGCCAGGGAGCTCGGGGCGCAGGGGATCGGGCTGTGCCGCACCGAGCACATGTTCATGGAGGGCGAGCGGCTCAGGATCATGCGCGAGATGATCCTCTCGGAGGGCGAGGATGCGCTGCGCGAGGCGCTCAGGTTGCTCGAGCCGATGCAGCGCGAGGACTTCGAGGGGATCTTCCGGGCCATGGACGGGCTGCCGGTCACGGTGCGCCTCCTGGACCCGCCGCTGCACGAGTTCCTGCCCGAGTCGAAGGCCCTGGCGAAGCAGATAGCGGAGCGCGAGGCGCGGGGGGAGAGCACCGAGGAGCAGAGGCGCCAGCTGCGCGTCGCGGAGAGCCTCGAGGAGAGGAACCCGATGCTGGGCTTGCGGGGATGCAGGCTCGGGCTCTTGCGTCCCGAGGTCTACCTTATGCAGACCCGCGCGATAGCGCAGGCCGCGAGGGCCGTCCGGGAGACCGGGGCCGAGCCGGTGGTCGAGATAATGATCCCGCTCGTCGGCTTCGCCTCCGAGCTGGAAAGGATGCAGGCCCTGATCGCGGCGGAGCTCGCCGAAGAAAGCGTCCCAATCGGCACCATGATCGAGCTGCCCAGGGCGTGCGCGGTGGCCGGAGAGATCGCGGAAGCCGCGGACTTTTTCTCCTTCGGGACCAACGACCTCACCCAGATGGTCTGCGGCATCAGCCGCGACGACGCCGAGGAGAAGTTCCTCTCCGACTACCTGAAGAACGGCATCCTGCGAGAGAACCCCTTCGAGACCCTCGACCGGGACGGCGTCGGCGAGCTGATCCGGATGGCCCGCGAGCGCGGGCGGGCGACGAACCCGCGCCTGAAGCTCGGCGTCTGCGGGGAGCACGGCGGCGACCCGAAGAGCATCGCCTTCTTCCACGACGTCGGCCTGGATTACGTCTCCTGCTCGCCGTTCCGGGTGCCCGGCGCGCGCCTCGCCGCCGCGCAGGTCGCCCTGGAGGAACCTTCGACCGCGGGTTAGCGAGCGTGAGCATCGAGCCGTACCACTCACACCGGGATGCGCCGGACCACCGGTCCGTAAGGAGCGGATCGTCACGCCGGTTCGTAGGGACCGGGGATCGTTACCCGGGAGGCCCTGGCCGGCCTCACCCCACTCGCAGGGACATCGGTCGAACGGTAAGTCGATCCTTGGCGCGCGCCCTTACCTCCGGCATGCCGGATACGCCCGTAGCGGCATCCGATGGCCGGGAGGATCGAGACCACGCTGCGATGGTGACGCGAAGAAACGGGTGCCGAAGCTCGGAATCTCCGATACACTCTCGGTGGACCACCGGGCGCCGACGAGGCACGCTTCCTCGCGGACCTTCGGGCGGCGACCACGGACCGGGAGCTGTTGCTGTGAAGGGGGCACGTTGAAGGTCGAGACGGACGCGATACTCACCTGCTCGGCATGCGGGGTCGAGGGACCGCACGAGCTGCTGTACCTCTCGGATCACCTCTGCGCGAGCCGGTGCAGCAGCTGCGGTAAGACCCGGGTCTACTCGGGGCACATATACGCCGAGTACGCGAGAGACCTCGCCGAACGCACCGGCAGGCTGCCGATGAGGTTCGCCGAAGACGTTATCCGCCGCCCCATCACGCTGGCGAGCTGGCCGGTGAAGGCCCTCAAGAAACCTTTCGGCCTCATGAGGGAAGTAGGTCAGGTAACCTCTTTTGAGAGAGGGCGGCGCTCGCCCGCCGGCAGGCGCTAGGTGCTTCGAGCTTCTCCTACCCGGTCCAGCGCCTGAGGTTGGCCTCGAGCTGGCAGTCCGGACAACACTCCTCGATGGGCGTGCTCTCGGCACAGCTTTCGTGTGCACCGAAGAGTTTCACGACGGTGCCCCCGGTCTCCCCGCCGTATCCCTGCGCCGTCCCCTGCTCTCCGTAAGCGTGCGCGGAAGCGTCCATGCTCTCCTCCTTCCGTATGCGTACCGGCAAGGACGAATATGGCATACCGCGCCCCAGAGCGGAAATCATATCTCTCTATAGGCGCCATCGAGCGCACCGATGACCGGCCTCTCACTCCTCGAGGCGGGCGGCCTTCTCTATCTCCTCTTCTCCCTGACTCAGGGCTGCCTCTAACGCCTCCCGCAGCCGCCCCAGCTCCTCCAGAGCGTCGCGGGCATGTCCGGCGACCTCTTCGTCGCGCTGCTCGCGGCTCTCGAACGAGAACTCGGGGCGGGCGAGTACCGCTCCGGCGGCCCGGGCAAGCCCCTCGATGCGCGCGAGATCCTCCGCTACTGACGCTTGCTCGACCCTCAGCCTGGCCGCGCCCACGTCATCACCCTCCTCCGCGGCGCGCTCGGCGCGGGCGGAGATCTCCTCTATCTTGCGTCGCA
>JBFLXF010000474.1:0-2851 GCA_040757515.1 Actinomycetota bacterium | reverse complement strand
GTACTGGAAGGACCGTTGAGGTCTCCGGACGGGCGCGACCCGGTGATCCGTACGGTATGGTTGGTCGAGAAGGGAAGGTCACACCCGCGGCTGGTCACGGCGTATCCCGGCGGCCCGAGAGGGGGAGAGAGCGGATGATCAGGGAACACGAGAGAGCGGTGCTCACCAGGGATCTCCCGGAGCTGAGGCTCCGCGCCGGAGACGTCGGAACCGTCGTGCACGTCTACGAGGGAGGAGCGGCATACGAGGTTGAGTTCTTCACGCTGACCGGAGACACGCTGGCGGTGGCCACGGTGCCTGCCGACGCCCTGAGGCCGGCCAGAGGCGGAGAGATCCTGCACGCCCGGGCGGTGTAGGGAGCCGGCAGTAGGGCGCAGGGGGAGGGTTTTGAGCATCGAGCACAAGAACCAGCGGGAGCTTTTCTCCACCAGCCACCGGGAGAGAAAGCCCGTCGAGTGCCTGGGGATGACCTTCGAGAGCGAGGAGGCGCGGCGGGCCTATTTCCTCGACAGACTGCGCGAGAAGCTCAAAGACCCGGAGTTCCGCAGGATAGAGGGCTTTCCCAAGGGATCTGACGAGGACATACTGGCGCTCTCCGACCCGCCCTACTACACCGCCTGCCCTAACCCGTTCATAGAGGATTTCATCGAGTGGTGGAGAAGGGGATCGCAGAGAGACGGGCAGGAGGACTACCACAGGGAGCCGTTCGCGGCGGACGTGTCGGAGGGGAAGAACGACCCGATCTACAACGCCCACTCCTACCATACGAAGGTCCCGCACCGGGCGGTCATGCGCTACATCCTCCACTATACGGAGCCCGGAGACATCGTCTTCGACGGCTTCGCGGGCACCGGGATGACCGGCGTGGCGGCCCAGCTCTGCGGCGACCGCAAGACCGTCGAGTCGCTGGGCTACCGGGTGCTCGAAGACGGGACCATCCTGGATGAGGAGGGCCGCCCGTTCTCGAAGCTCGGGGCGCGGCGGGCGATCCTGAACGACCTCTCCCCCGCCGCGACCTTCATCGCCTACAACTACAACACCCCGGTGGACGTGGAGGAGTTCGAGCGCGAGGCGGAGCGCATCCTCCAGGAGGTGGAGGAAGAATGCGGCTGGATGTACCTGACGCTGCACGAGACCGCCGAAGAGCAGATCGCGCAGGCCAAAGAGGCGCTCGAAGAAGACCCGCAGGGGCTCGCGGGGAGGCTGGATTTACCCTTCGGCAGGATCAACTACACCGTCTGGTCGGACGTGTTCGTCTGCCCGGAGTGCTCGGGGGAGGTGGTCTTCTGGGAGGCGGCGGTGGACAAGGAGGCCGGGAAGGTCCGCGACGAGTTCCCCTGCCCCCACTGCGGCGCGAACCTCACCAAGAAGCGGATGGAGCGCGCCCGGGAGACCCGGTTTGACGAGGCCATAAACCAGACCGTCCGCCAGGCCAGGCAGGTGCCGGTCCTGATCAACTACAGCGTCGGCAGGAAGCGCTACGAGAAAGAGCCGGACGCTTTCGACCTGGCGCTCGTGGAGAAGATTGAGGAGAGCCCGATCCCCTACTGGTTCCCGACGGACCGGATGCCGGAGGGAGAAGAATCCCGCCGCAACGATGACATCGGCCTCACCCACGTGCATCACTTCTATACGAAGCGGAACCTATGGCTGTTATCAGCATTGACAGCGCAATGCCGCACAAGAGAGCATCTAGGAGTAGTGCTGGATGGGTTTCCGGTAACGACAAAGATGTCCCGTTTTCGCGTGCCCGCGTGGATCAGCAAGACAACTGGACCGATGAAAGGTTGGACCGCGGGAACATTATATGCTCCTTCCATCCCAGGAGAGCAGAGCTGGATTAATGTTTTTAAAGAGAAGTCGCAGATGGTCGCACGCTCGCTACGCAAGTACGATGCTCTAGCACAGCCTGCATTTGCTAACACGCAGACCGCCGGAGCATCTAATCTAAGCGTTCCGTCCGGGCGAGTTGACTACATCTTCACCGACCCACCCTTCGGCGGCAACCTGATGTACTCCGAGCTCAACTTCCTCTGGGAAGCGTGGCTGAAGGTCTTCACGAACAACGAGCCGGAAGCGGTCGTGAACAAGGTGCAGAGGAAGGGGCTTCTGGAGTATCAGGAGCTCATGACCCGCTGCTTCGAGGAGTATTGCCGGGTCCTGAAGCCGGGGCGCTGGATGACGGTGGAGTTTCACAACTCCAAGAACAGCGTGTGGGTCGCCATCCAGGAGGCTTTGCAGCACGCCGGGTTCGTGGTCGCCGACGTGCGGATTCTGGACAAGAAGCAGGGGACGTTCAAGCAGGTAACGAGCGGCGGGGCGGTCAAGCAGGACCTCGTCATCTCCGCGTACAAGCCGAACGGCGGGCTGGAGAAGCGGTTCGAGCTTGAGGCGGGGACGGAAGAGGGAGTGTGGGACTTCGTGAGCACCCACCTGCGGCAGCTCCCGGTCTTCGTGCCGAAGGGCGAGGGCGTGGAGGTGGTCGCCGAGCGGATGAACTACCTGCTCTACGACAGGATGGTGGCCTTCCACGTGCAGCGGGGGGTGGCGGTGCCGCTCTCGGCGGCGGAGTTCTACGCCGGGCTCAAGCAGCGCTACCCCGAGCGCGACGGGATGTACTTTTTGCCGGATCAGGTCGCCGAGTACGACAAGAACCGCCTCAAGGTGAAGGAGGCCCTTGAGCCGCAGCTCTTCATCACGGAAGAAGAGAGCGCGAGACAATGGCTCAGGCAGAGCCTCTCCAGGAAGCCCAAGACCTTCCAGGAGCTGCACCCGGAGTTCATGCGAGCCGTCGGGGGCTGGCAGAAGCACGAGAAGCCGCTGGAGCTCTCCAAACTGCTCGAAGAGAGCT
>JBFLXF010000473.1:0-2854 GCA_040757515.1 Actinomycetota bacterium | reverse complement strand
CAGCCGCTTCGAGTTCATGGAGCGTCTACCTATCGTGGGCCCGCTGCTATTCGAGGAGCGTGCGGCACGCACCACGACCGGGCCCGTGGTGGTCGAGGGGATAAGGGAGCTGGACCAGCTCGCCACCGTGCGCTGGACCGAATCCGTCCCCGTCACCCGGGAGAGCGGTGGGACGGCTATCGAGCGCATCTTCACCGGCGAGCGGGTCTTGCTTATAGCCACCGGCGAGGTGGAGGCCGGGGTTGACCTCTCCGAGATAGGCGGGGACGATGTGCGGGTGAGCGGCGAGACCGTCGCCATTCGGCTGCCGGAGCCGAAGATCCTCTCCGTCAGTTTGAACGAACAGGAGACCCGCGTCTACGACCGCGACTTTTCCCCCCTGAACCTGCGCCCGGACGACGACCTCGTCGAGGAGGCCCGGGCGGCGGCGCTGGAGGAGATCGAGGCCGCAGCCCGCGAGAACGGCATCCTCGACGCCGCGGGACGCAACGCCGAGGACTCCATCCGCGCCTTCGTCACGACTTTAGGCTTCGAGGAGGTGCGCTTCGAGTAGAGGCAGGCGGCGCGCCGCACGGGCGCGTTCGGACCTGGCGAGGGACCGCAAAGGTTCGGCGGTGAAAGCCGCGCGTTCATCGAGTACAACCACGGCATCGAGCGACGGGGCTGTGCAGAGAGGGGCTCGCGGTGAGCAAGCTGATCTACTCTTCCATCGCGTCGCTCGACGGCTACGTGGAGGATGAGTGCGGCGGCTTCGAGTGGGCCGTCCCGGACGACGAGGCGCACGCCTTCATCAACGACCTCCAGCGCACGGTTGGGACCTACCTCTACGGGCGCCGGATGTACGAGACGATGGCCGTCTGGGAGACCGACCCCGCGCTCGCCGGCGGCTCGCCCGTGACGCGGGACTTCGCGGAGATCTGGCAAGCCGCCGGGAAGGTCGTGTACTCCGGGACGCTGGAGACGGCACCCACCGCCAGGACGCGCATCGAGCGCAACTTCGACCCCGAAGCCGTCCGGCGGATGAAGGCCCGGGCGGTGCGCGACCTCGGCGTGGCCGGATCCGAGCTCGCCGCTCAGGCGTTCAGGGCCGGGTTGATCGACGAGTGCCACCTCTTCGTCGCCCCGGTGATGGTCGGTGGCGGCAAACGGGCCTTGCCGGACGACCTGCGCCTGGATCTCGAACTGCTGGACGAGCGCCGATTCGGCGGCGGCATGGTCTATCTCCGCTACCGCGTCGCGGCGACGGGATGAGCCCGTGATGCGGCGAGGCGCCTACCGCTCGGGGTCGTAGGCCAGGATGGGGGCAAGCCACCTCTCGGCCTCCTCGAGGGGCCAGCCCTTGCGGGCGGCGTAGTCGGCTGCCTGGTCGCGGCCTATCTCCGAGACGCCGAAGTAGCGGGATTCGGGGTGGGAGAAGTAGAAGCCGCTGACCGCAGACGGCGGGCTCATCGCGCAGCTCTCGGTTAACGAGATGCCCGCGTTCTTCTCCACGTCGAGCAGCTTCCAGAGGGTGCGCTTCTCGGTGTGCTCGGGGCAGGCGGGGTAGCCGGGGGCGGGACGGATGCCCCGGTACTCCTCCCGGATGAGGGCCTCGTTGTCCAGCCTCTCCTCCGGCGCGTAGCCCCAGAGCTCCCTGCGTACCCGCTCGTGCATCAGCTCCGCGAACGCCTCCGAGAGCCGGTCGGCCAGGGCCTTGACCATGATCGCGTTGTAGTCGTCGTGCTCCTCCTCGAAGCGCCGCGCGAGCTCCTCGGCCCCGAGCCCGGCGGTCACCGCGAAGAGGCCGATGTGGTCCTCCAGATCCGCCGTCTTGGGCGCGACGAAGTCCGCGAGCGAGCGGTACGGACGGCCCGGCGGCTTCTTCCTCTGCTGGCGCAGGAAGTGGAAGGCCGCCAGCGCCTCCTCGCGCGAGCCGTCGGCGTAGATCTCCACGGAATCGTTCGGTAAGGCCGCCGCCGGGAAGAGCCCGATGACCGCCCGCGCCCGCAGCAACCCCTCGGCGACGATCCGGTCCAGCAGGGATTGGGCGTCCTCGAAGAGCCGCCGCGCCTCGGCGCCCTTATTTGGGTCGTCGAGGATCTTCGGGTAGCTGCCCTTCATCTGCCAGGCGTGGAAGAAGAACGTCCAGTCTATGTAGCGCCGGATCTCCTCCAGCGGGTAGTCGTCGAACGCCTCTACCCCGAGCAGGTTCGGCTTCGGCGGGACGTAGCCCTCCCAGTCGAGCCTGGTCCTGTTGGCCCGCGCCTCCTCGAGCGTGGCGAGCTTCCTGCCCGAGCGGCGTCCGGCGTGCTTCTCGCGCACCTTCTCGTACTCGGTCGCGACGCGCTCTGCGTAGGCGGCACGGTTCCTCTCGCTCACCAGGTTCTGGACCACGCCGACGGCCCGGGAGGCGTCCTTCACGTGAATCGTGAGGCCCTCGTAGTTCGGCGCGATCTTGACTGCCGTGTGCGTCCGGGAGGTCGTCGCCCCGCCGATAAGGAGGGGTATCGTAAAGCCCTGGCGCTGCATCTCCTTGGCGTTGTGGACCATCTCGTCGAGGGACGGCGTGATCAGGCCGGAGAGCCCCACGATGTCCGCGCCCTTCTCTTTGGCGGTCTGCAGGATCTTGGCCGCAGGCACCATCACGCCGAGGTCTATCACCTCGAAGTTGTTGCACTGCAATATGACGCCGACGATGTTCTTGCCGATGTCGTGCACGTCGCCCTTCACGGTCGCCAGGACGACCGTGCCCTTGGGCTTCGAGGTCTCGGTCTTCTCCGCCTCGATGTACGGTATCAGGTACGCGACGGCCTTCTTCATGACGCGCGCGCTCTTCACGACCTGCGGCAAGAACATCCTGCCCGAGCCGAAGAGA
>JBFLXF010000472.1:0-2867 GCA_040757515.1 Actinomycetota bacterium | reverse complement strand
AGGAGCGCTTCGACATCCACCACACCACGTTGCAGGTGGACCGCGTCGGCGAGGAAGAGGACGGCGAGGCCCGCGGCATGCGGTTCCCCGCGTCTCGGGGAGAGACCACGTGATAGGTACGCTCCTGAGCTTCACCGTCTTCCCCGTGGCGGCGATAGTCTTGGGAGGAGTCGTGGCGGCGTTCCGCGCGCCGGGACCGGGCCTAAGCAGCGCGATCCAGCACTTCGCCGCCGGCGCGGTCTTCTCCGCCGTCGCCGCCGAGCTGGTGTTCGACCTGCTCAACAGGGACAAGCTCGTGCCGCTCCTCATCGGCTTCACCGTCGGGACCACGCTGATGCTCCTGATAAAGCTGCTAACCCAGAAGGTCGAGGAGTCCGGGGAGGGCGCCCAACAGGCCGCGGGGATAACCGCGACCTCGGCGATAGACGTCTTCGTGGACGGGCTCGTGATCGGGATCGGGGTCGCAGCGGGGGCCGGCGGCGGGCTCCTGCTCACGATCGCGCTCACCCTGGAGGTCGTCTTCCTCGGCGTCGCCGTCTCGGCGCAGCTCGTCGGGGGCGGCGCATCGCGCCGGAAGGCCATCGCAGCCGCCGTGGGGCTCGGTCTGGCGCTCGCGGTCGGAGCTGTCGGGGGAGGGCTGGTAGTCGGCGGCCTCTCCGGGTCCGTGCAGGACGCCCTGATCGCCTTCGGCGGCGCCGCCCTGCTGTACCTGGTCACCGAGGAGCTGCTCGTCGAGGCGCACGAGGTCCGCGAAGGCCCGCTGATGACGGCCAGCTTCTTCGCGGCCTTCTTGCTTATATTGGCGTTGGAGATCGTAGCCTGATACCAGAAAACGCGCGAGGGGAACGATATGACGGAAGCACACTCGCACGCGGTAAGCGCCGGGGGACGGCACAAGGGACGGCTCTACGTGGTGCTGGCCCTCACCGGCTCGTACATGTTCGCGGAGGTCATCGGCGGCATCCTCACCGGCTCGCTGGCGCTGCTGGCGGACGCGGGGCATATGCTCACGGACGTCTTCGGCATCTCCATGGCCCTGATCGCCATAAAGCTCGGGGAGCGGCCGGCGAGCGACCGGAGGACCTTCGGCTACTACCGGACCGAGGTCCTGGCGGCGCTGACCAACGCGGTGATCCTGGTCGTGGTCGCCATCTACATCCTCTACGAGGCGTACCGGCGCTTCCAGGACCCGCCGGACGTGCTCGGTGGCTGGATGATGGTCGTCGCCGTTATCGGGCTGGCGGTGAACCTGGTAGGCATGTTCATCCTCGTGAAGGGCGCCGGGGAGAGCCTGAACGTGAAGGGCGCCTACCTGGAGGTCCTCGGTGACACTCTGGGCTCGATAGGTGTGATCGTCGCCTCCCTCATCATAATCTTCACCGGCTGGTATCCGGCGGACCCGATCATCGGGGTCGGCATAGGTCTCTTCATCATCCCTCGCGCCTACAACCTGCTCAAAGAGTCGGTGAACGTGCTCCTTGAAGGCACCCCGAAGGACCTGGACCTTGGGGAGGTGCGCGAGGCCCTGGAGAAGCTCCCCGGCGTGGTCCGGGTCCACGACCTCCACGCCTGGACGATAACCAGCGGGATGAACGCCATGAGCGGGCATCTTGTGGTCGAAGATATGAATCGCAGCAGCGACATCCTGACCGGGGCTCAGAAACTCCTGCACGACCGGTTCGACATCGAGCACTCGACCATCCAGATCGAACCTGTCGACTTCGAGGAGCCGGCGGAGACCCACAGATAACCCGGACGTCGACCTTATACCTCTCCGAAACGTCGCAAGAGGTTGCAACCTCGACGGATAGACGATAACATGAACATAAGTTCATGTGTAAAGCGTTAGCCTAGTCGTAAGGAGCCGTGTGGGTCCGGGCTCTGGCGGCGCGAGGACGACCTGCAGGCAGGTCAGGAGTCGAGGAGGAAAGCGGTGGGTTTTCTGGAGAGCTGGATCCGGCGCCTCAAGGGCGGCGGGCATCGCGGAGGGCGCTCTTCCGGCCATCACGGAGAACGCGGTGGTGGTTTATTCGGCGGGCTCGGAGAGAGGCACGGTTCCGGTCACGGCGACCGTGGAGAGCATGGAGGACGCGGGGATCATCACGGCGAGCACGGGCCTCGTAGAGGTCATGGCGGGCGCCACTGAGCGGGACAGGACCCGATGAAGTTGCACAGGATCTTCCCGCGAGCGCGTTCGCCCGTACAGGATAGGTGATCATGCCGGATAAGCTCCAACTGGACATACCCGTACTGCTGCCGGACGTGCCGGACGAGCATGACGAGTGCGTGGAGAGGCTCATCGAAGGGCTGGAGGCGCGCGAGGGGATCGAGCGGATGCACGTGGTCGAACCCTCCAACGGCGAGCCGGGTAAGCTGTGCATCCACTACGACCCCGAGGTACTCTCGCTTCCGCGCATCCGTCAGATCTCCGAGCGAGCCGGGGCGCACCTCACCGACCGCTTCGGGCACGTGCTCTGGGAGGTTGATGGGATCGGCCACCCGCGCCGCGCCCGCACCGTCTCCGAACGGCTGAGGAAGATGCCCGGGATAGTCGAGGCCGAGGCGGCGGCCTCCGGCCACGTGCGCGTGGAGTTCGACCGCGAGCGGGCCGACGAGGCGGCGGTCCGGGAGGCGCTCGGCTCTTTAGGCGTGCGCGTCGTGGAGCACCGGCACGGCAGGGCCGGACGGGAGGCTCGCGGTCCCGAAGAGGACACGCAGGAGATGCGCCCCGTGGGGGAGCGGGATGGCTTCGTCCGGCGGGGCCTTGAAGAAGCCCCGGAGCCCGGCCATGAGGACCACGATCACGAAGGCCACGAGCACGATCACGAGGAGCACGATCACGGCGAGCACGGCCACTCTCACGGCGG
>JBFLXF010000471.1:0-2878 GCA_040757515.1 Actinomycetota bacterium | reverse complement strand
CGAAGTTGCGACCCCAGCCGGAGCGGATCAGGGCTACGTCCCCGTCCCGCACCTCCACCCCGGCCTTCCGCGCCGTCGCGGAGAGATCCTCCGCCGTGATGCCGTAGCCGCCCGGCAGCACGTCCGTTCCGTGCAGGGCCGCCACGTCGAGCAGCACGCCGCGGCAGACCGTGGGGGGCATGGTGTCTATGCCGTGGCGCTTGAAGCGCCCGCCCCGCTGTGCCTCCCCGGCGGAGACGCCGCCGTGCAGCTCGCCGCGGTAGGAGACGTGGGCCAGAGCGTCCACGTGGGTGCCGGTGTGCCCCCCGGTCACGATCAGCTCGTTCGCTGCCGAGCTCCCGTCCTCGCGCACCATGTCGCCGTGGCGGCGCATGAGGGACATGCGGAAGGGCGGGTGGTTGGGCGAGTGGGGCGTCTCGGCCGCGAGCGGCTGCGCCAGGTCGAACACCTCCACGCCCTCTTCGAGAACCTCCAGAAGCCTGCTCATCCATCCTCCCGGTCCGTGCCTTCGCGACGGGCGAGGGCGAGGGTGTAGCGGGCCGCCCTGACGACGGCCTCGTCCACGAACCTGCCGTCTTCCAGCGCAAAAGCCCCGGTGCCCGACGCGGCGGCTCTCTCCATAGCCTGCAGCAACTTCTTGGCCTCGGCCACCTCTTCCTCGGTGGGGGTGAAGACCTCGTTGATGGTGGGGATCTGGGCCGGGTGGATCGCCGAGCGCCCGAAGAACCCGAGCCGCTTTCCTTCCGCCGTGGAGCGGTGCAGCCCTTCCAGGTCGCGCACGTTGGTGTACACGCTCTGCACGGGCCCCTGCAGGTCGGCGGCCCTGGAGGCGGCGACGAGGCGCGAGCGAGCGTAGAGAAGCCCCTCTTCGCCGCTCACCCCAAGGTCGGCGGCAAGGTCGGCCTCCCCCGGAGCGAGGGCCACGACGCGCGGGTGAGACCGTGCGATCTCGAAGGCCATCTCGAGCCCGAGGGCCGACTCGATGAGGCACTGGATACTCACCTCGCAGCCAAGCTCCTCCAGCCGCTTTGCGACCCAGAGGACATCTTCCGAGGACTCTACCTTTGGCAGCCGAAGCCCGGACAAACCGGGGCCGGTGACCGCCTCGACGTCGCGCTCGCCATGCTCGCTGCCCGGGGCGTTCACCCGGACGAAGACGGGCTTCGGGTTGTCGCGCTTCAGCACCCCAGCGGCTATGCGGCGCGCCTCTTCCTTACGGTTGGGGGCGACGGCGTCCTCCAGGTCGATGACCACGGCGTCCGCCTCGCTTGCCAGGGCCTTCTCGATCCGGTGCGGGTCGCTCCCGGCCACGTAGAGGTAGCTACGAAACGGTGACCCGGGCAGGCTCACAGGACGCCCTTCTCCGAGAGCTCCTCCAGTTCGTCCTTGCCGAGCCCCAGCGCCCCGTAGACCTCCTCGTTGTGCTCGCCGAGCCTGGGACCGGACCATTTGATCTCCCCCGGCGTCTCCGAGAGCCTGAAGAGCACGTTCTGCATCTTGATTGGGCCAAGCTCGGAATCGTCGACGGTTACAATCGACTGGAGAGCCTTGTACTGGGGGTCCTCCATGATATCCGCAATGCTGTAGACTGGGGCCACGGCGGCGCCCGCCTCCTCGAAGGCCCTGACGACCTCATCCCTGGTGCGAGAGGAGATCCAGCTCCCCACCGCCTCGTCGAGCTCGTCGGCGTGCTTGGCGCGCTCCGATCCCTTCTGGAACCACGGCTCGTCGATGTACTCCGGGTGCCCCACGAGCCTCATGACCCGCTCGGCGACGTTCTGGGCGCTGGTCGAGATCGCAACCCAGTGGCCGTCCTTGGTCTTGTAGAGGTTGCGTGGGGCGTTGTTGACGGAGCGGTTGCCGCTGCGCTTCTGGACGATGCCGAGCTGGTCGTAGACGGTGGGCTGCGGCCCGAGGATGGTGAAGATCGGCTCTATTATCGCCAGGTCCACGACCTGCCCCTTCCCGGTGACGTCGCGGGCCCTGAGCGCCATCAGGATTGCCACCGCCGTCGCCAGGGCCGCGATGCCGTCGGCGAGCCCGAAGGGCGGCAGGGTCGGAGGACCGTCCGGCTGACCCGTTACGTGGGCGAAGCCGCTCATGGACTCCGCCAGGGTTCCGAAGCCGGGGCGGTTCCTGTACGGCCCGAACTGGCCGAAGCCGGTGACGCGGGCGAGGATGAGGCCCGGGTTCTCCTTCTGGAGCTCCTCGTAGCCCAGGTTCCACCGCTCGAAGGTGCCGGGCCTGAAACTCTCGATCACTACGTCGGCATCGCGGGCGAGCCGCTTGAAGATCTTCTGTCCCTCCGGCTTGCTCAGGTTGAGGGTGACGCACCTCTTGTTGCGCCCGAGCATCTTCCACCACAGCCCGACGCCGTCCTTGGAGTAGCCGTGGTAGCGTGCGGGGTCCCCACGCGGGTGCTCTACCTTGATGACCTCGGCCCCGAAGTCCCCCAGGATCGTAGCCGCCAACGGCCCGGCGAACAAGTTCGCCGCGTCGATGACCCTGACGCCTTCGAGTGCCCTGCGCCCTCTCACAGCTCCTTCCTCCCTCCGTTCTCCACGCTCTGGCCGGTGAGGATTCCCGAGATCTCGCACGCCGCGTTCCGCACCAGCGGGCGCATGCGCTCTACGGTCTCCTCGTCGAACCTGTCCACGGGCCCGCAAACGCTGATGGACCCCACGGCGTACCCGTCCACCCCGATTACAGGAGCGGCGACGGACCCCGCTCCTCTCTGCCGCTCGCCGCAGGAGACGGCCGTGCCGGTCTCCCGTATCCGTGCGAGCTCCGCCTCGAGCTCCACCCGGCCGGTCGGCGTGAGCGGCGGGAGCCGCTCCAGGGGGCGTGCAAGAACAAGCTCGCGCCGCTCCCGCGGCGC
>JBFLXF010000470.1:0-2883 GCA_040757515.1 Actinomycetota bacterium | reverse complement strand
ACCTGATCCGGGAGAAGGACTTCTCGCTCGTCGCGGTCGAGGGCGGCTGGCCGGACTGCTATGAGGCGAGCCACCGGAGATGTTCCACGGGTACGCCCACAGGGGACCGTTCAAGGGCGCGACATCCGGCGCCGTCCCGGTCTTCGACGTGAGCCTGCCTGTTCTTGAAGAGGAGGGATTTAAGATGCCCTTCTTCGTCTTCGGGGTCTAGCCCCGCGAGTCGGCGGCCTCGAGGATCTCTTCGTGGTCGCCCGCGAGCCCGGCGCGCACCAGGGCGGCGGCGAGTCTGGGGTAGTCTTCCTTGCCGACGAGCCGCGAGAGCGCCTCCGCGTCCTCCGGTAGTCCGAGCTTTCCCGCCTCACCGAGTGCCCTCTTGTCGGCGAAGGGATAGAGCTCTTCCCAGACGGCCTGTGCCTCGCGGAAGAAGATGTCCGCGCCGACCTCGCCGATCCCCTTGAACTCCTTGAGGAGGTTGCGCTCCTCTCGCGGATCCCGTCCCGCCTCCTCTCTCAGCCGCCTGAGGTCGCCGCCGTAGCGGTCGAGGAGCATCCGGGAGGTCTCGCCGAGCATGGTGGAGGTGCGCTCGTCGTAGCGGGCGTAGCCGGACTCGTTGAGGACGCGGGCGCGCTCCTCCCACGGGGCGTCCGCCATCTTCTCCGGTGTCGTCCAGCCCGCCTGCGCGAGGGCCTTCGCCGCGCGCACCGCTATCCCCGCGCCGATCCTGGTCGAGAACAGCAACGAGGCGCACAGGAGGCGGAAGAGGGGCGAGGGGGTGCCCTTCTCGACCGGGATGCCGATCTCCTGCGCGAACGTGCGCCCGTGCCGCTCCAGAAGCGCCCGTACCACGTCTCTCTCGGACGGTCTCGCCATGCGCGTGCCTCCCTGTAGCCTGCCCCTTCTGCTTTTCCCAATACCGCGCGGCATCTATGCGTGGTCTCCCGGAGTTTCGGGGCGTCGAAGGGCGGGTAGAGGCTCCTCGAGGCCAGAGACCGAGCGAACGGAGGGCGATGGGATGCGGCTCGAGGAGTTCCTGAAGCGGGTAAGGGAGCGGGCCGGGCTCGCCTCCGAGGCGGAGGCCGAGGAGGCGGCGCGGGCTACGCTCGTGGCGCTCGGGGAGTACCTCTCCGGCGGGGAGGGCAACGATCTCGCCGCCCAGCTTCCGCAGCGGGTCGCCGAGGTCTTGCTCCGTCAGTCTCCCGATAGGAGCATGATCTTCTCTCTCGAGGACTTCCTGCAGCGCGTCGGAGAAGAAGAGGGCTCCGAGCCCGAAGAGGCCGAGGCCCATGCCCGCGCCGTCTTCGCGACGCTCGAGGAGGCCGTGAGCGCGGACGAGTGGCGCGACGTTCGTAGGCAGTTCCCGGGCGAGTTCGACCGCCTCTTCGAGTAGCCAGCGGAACCCTTGGAGCTTGTCGTCTTCGTCGGGCTGCAGGCCTCGGGGAAGAGCGGCTTCTTCCGCGAGAGGTTCGCCGGGACCCACGAGCACGTCAGCAAGGACCTCTTCCGGCACAACCGCAACAAGAGAAGGAGGCAGGAGCAGCTCATCCGCGAGGCGCTCTCGGCGGGCCGCTCCGTGGTCGTGGACAACACGAATCCCGCTCCAGAGGACCGCGCGCCGCTCGTGGGTCTCGCCCGCGAGCACGGGGCGAAGGCCGTCTGCTACCACTTCGAGGCGAGCCTGCGCGAGTGCGTAGGGCGCAACGCGTGGCGCGAGGGCCGGGCGCGGGTGCCGGACGTGGCGATCTTCGCCACCGCCAAGAGGCTCGTTCCGCCGTCGCCGGAGGAGGGCTTCGACGAGCTCTACAGCGTTCGGCTCGTGGGTTCCCGCTTCGAGGTGCGGGCGGTTTATCCCCCTGTGGGCCGAGGTAGAGACTACCAGAGTTCTGTAGAGAAACAGGAAGGAGCGTAGGAGATGGCCACTCCTGGGCAGGAGATTCTGAAAGACCACTACAACGACGACCACCTTACCCACGAGGAGATCGAGGCACTCGGCCTGAAGGTTGTGACCGAGGGCGGGGAGACCATCCCCGAGGAAGAGTTGCGCGGCAGGATCTTCCGCATCGCGGACCGGGATGAGCCGAGCGGCTATCTGGTCCGCAGCATGGAGACCACCGGGCAGCAGACCACCCTCTGCTACCTCCAGCCCGTCTCCTGACCCGGAGGCCGGGCTCGCCTCGAGCCTGCCGTAGATCAGCCGGGTTCCAGACGGCCCGTGGGAGCGGGCCCCGCCAGGCGTAGAATTACGGGAGAGACTTCGCGGAGGAGGAACGGCTATGTGCGGCAGGTACACCTTGAGGACCCCGTTCGAGAGGCTGGCCGAGGAGTTTGGGCTCGACCCGGCGTCCGGGAGGCCGCGGGAGAGCTACAACGTCGCGCCGACGCAGGAGGTGGCGGCGGTGCTCGCGCGGGACGGCGGCCGGAGGCTGGAGCTGCTCAGGTGGGGGCTCGTCCCGCCCTGGGCCGACGACCCGGGGATAGGTGCGCGCATGATCAACGCCCGCTCCGAGACCGCCCCCGAGAAGCCCTCGTTCCGGAGCGCGTTCCGCCGGAGGCGCTGCCTCATCCCCGCCGACGGCTTCTACGAGTGGCGGCGAGAGAGGGGTGGCAAGCAGCCCTTCTACTTCCGCATGCGCGACGGGCGCCCGTTCGCCTTCGCCGGGCTCTGGGAGCGGTGGGGCGGCGAGGGCGAGGAGATACGCTCCTGCGCCATCCTGACCACCGGCGCGAACGGCGTCGTCGGCGAGGTCCACGACAGGATGCCTGTGATCCTGCCGCGCGAGGCCTACGACCTCTGGCTCGACCCGGAGGCGGATAGGGAGGAGCTCATCTTCCTGCTGGCTCCTTACCCCGATGAGGAGATGGAGTCCTACATGGTCGGTCGGTTCG
>JBFLXF010000469.1:0-2884 GCA_040757515.1 Actinomycetota bacterium | reverse complement strand
TCACCCCGTTTCACCCCCTGCGCTGAGAAACCCGCGCACTCCCCTCACGCAGAGGGCAACGTCAGGCGGAACACCGATCCGCCGTCCCCGGCGTTTTCGGCCTCGAGGTCGCCCTTCTGAGCGCGAGCGAGGTCGCGGGCTATGGAGAGGCCGAGACCCGTCCCCCCGCTGGCGCGGCTCCTCGCCTTGTCGGCTCGGTAGAAGCGCTCGAAGATGTGCGGCAGGTGCTCGGGAGGTATGCCGGGACCGGTGTCCCTTACGACCGCCTCGACGAGGCCGCCCCGAGCGCGGGCGGACACGACGATGGTGCTCTCTTGCGGCGTATGCGCGAGGGCGTTGTCCAAGAGCACGCCCAGGATCTGGCCCGTGCGCGCCGGATCGCCGCGAACCGGCAGACCGTCGGAGGCCTCGATCTTCAGGCGCAAGTCCCTGGACGCGGCCCGCCTGCGGAAACGGTCGGCGGTCTGCCGGATCACGGGCACCAGGTCGAAGCTTCCGCTGTCCATGGGGAGCTTTCCGGCATCCAACCGGGCGGTCAAGAGCAAGTCTGAGAGAACCCTGCTCATCTTGTCGATCTCGGTGAGCATGTCCTCCGCCAGCTCCCTGTCGCCGGGGTCCTTCAGACCGCGCTGCAACACCTCGGTGTCGGCCCGGATCAGGGTTAGGGGTGTCTTGAGCTCGTGAGAGGCGTCGGCGATAAAGGCGCGCTGCCTCTCGAAGGCCTCCTGTACCGGTCTTCTGGCCCACCCGGCCAGGTACGCCCCGCCGATGGCGGCCAGACCCAGGCCGCCTATCCCGAGCGGCAGGAGAACGAGTATAAGTTCGTTGACCGTGTTCCTCACCACCTGCAGAGCTCGCGCATACTGCATCACCCCGACCAGCGCACCCGAGCCGTCGTACATGGGCATGCTGATTACCCGCGCAGCGCCGTCCGTGCCCTGAACCGTTGCCGAAACCGTCTCCTCCTTACGGAGAGTCTCTCTGAGCAGATCCCGGTCGGGGAGACCGAGAGGCCTTGTGGTCCAGTTCCGGCCGATGACGTCGCCCTCGGGATCGAGGGCTATCCAACCGAATTCGCCGGATTCCGTCGCGAGCACCTCACTCTCGCTGCCCTCCAGGAGGTTCTTCGCCGTATTTCTGGCCTCCTGGGCGAGGAGTTCGTCCTGCTGGATAACGAGCGCCCTGGAGAAGCCGAAGACCGCAACCAGGCCAAGGAGGAGGAGCGTGAGGGCGAAGACACCCACGTAGCCGATCGTCAGCCGGATGCGGGTGCGGCTCTCGTTCATCGCGCGGGCCGGGGATCGAAAGTGTAGCCCGCCCCGCGCACGGTACGAATCCTGGAAGGCTCTCCCTCCCTGTCCAGTTTCTTGCGCAGGTAAGAGATGTAGAGGTCCACGACGTTGGTGTAGACGTCGGCGGATCCACCCCAGACCGTGTCCAGCAAGACCGAGCGGGTGAACACCTGCCCCGGACGTCGCAGCAGAGTGGCGAGCAGGGCGAACTCCCTGGCGCTCAGCTCCACCTGCTCGCCGCCGCGCCAGACGACGTGGCGGTGAGGATCGAGGACTACATCGCCCGCGGCCAGCACTCCCCCGGCGCTCCTCTGCTCGCGCGGTCGCCGCGCGAGGGCCCGCACCCGGGCGAGCAGCTCCGGAAAGGCGAAAGGCTTGGGCAGGTAATCATCAGCACCGGCGTCGAGGCCCTCGACGCGGTCCTCTACCTGGGTGCGGGCGGTCAGCATCAGGATCGGCACGCGCATCTCCGCCGCGCGCAGCCGGCGTATGACCTCAATCCCGTCGAGATCCGGAAGCATCCAGTCCACTATCAGGAGATCGAAGGGTTCCGCCAGGGCGCGCACGAGGGCCGACCGGCCGTCCCCCACCGTCTCGGGAGCGTAGCCCTCCTCCTTGAGCACCCGAGAGATCAGGCGTGCGAGCCGCCGCTCGTCTTCGATGACGAGTATCCGCATCATCGTAGCTGCTCCACATTCTACTAAGCCCCGCCGCCCGGCCGGTCTTTTCTGTGGAAACTCTCATGCAGAGCAAAGGATTCTCACATATCCGGAAACCAGAATAATCGGGATCGAAGGGAGGATCGCCCCGCGAGAGGGAGAACGAGATGGGGCTCATTTCCTGGATAGCGATCGGGCTCATAGCAGGGCTTCTGGCGAGGCTGATCATGCCCCCTACGGGTCCGGGCGGTCTTCTCGTTGCGGCCATTCTGGGAGTGGCTGGCGCATCCATCGGAGGTTTCCTGGCCGGTATCCTCGGCGGGACCGGGACGACCGGGTTCAACGCCTGGTCTCTCCCGGCGGCGATTCTGGGGGCCGTCGCGCTGCTGTTCTCCTACGAGCTCGTCATCAGACGTACCTCGTAGCGGCAGGAGCGGAGGTGATTCTGTGAAAACTCTCATGATTCTCACAGACCAATCCTACGTTCCGGGGCGAACAATGCTCTCAGAAAGGGTGGCGATAGAAGGAGAGACGGATTCGAATGCAGATCTCACCGCCGCCAACCCGCAGAGCCGCAGAAGACGCGGCGAGGACCATGCTCAAGAGAGAATGTCTCCCACCGAGATCGACGGAGAGCTCCTTCTCCGGCCGGCCTCCCAGATCATGCACGAGATAAGGCGCATCCTGCTCTTCCTTGCCGGCGGCAGCTCCGCCGCGGCGCTCAACCTGGCCCTGGCCTATGTTGGGGTGGATCTCCTGGGGTTCCGCTCTGGCCTGGAGCAGAACTTTATCAACTTCGTCGCCATGGAGATCTCGCTAATCTACAGCTTCTTTGTCTATCGCACCTGCGTCTGGAGGATCAAGACCCTCAACGCGACCGATCTGCTCCTGAGGCAGCTGCCCCTCTACCACTTGTCCGCCGGCACGGGCGTT